>CAZFPO010000139.1:0-1490 GCA_964521105.1 uncultured Lentimicrobiaceae bacterium
AATGAGTTCAATTTTTGATTCAATCAATTTAAAAACTTATACCATTGAATAATAAATTATTTCAGCCACACACTAAAAGTAATTCAATAAAATTCACACATATCCCAAACCTTACATTAAAAAATGCGTATAATCCGCATTAATTCATTTTAAGCGATGGTCGAATTTGAGATAAAGCGTCTGATATTAAGCTATTTTAATCAATATAAGCTGCTGCAACAAAAAGGAGGAGCTCATGTGGATGGTGAATTGTTCGCTTATGTTTCGGAGACCGAAAAGCAAATTCTAAAATGTTTCGGATTGCCTCGCACCAATAAATATTCTCGAATTATTTGGCAAATTGCCGATAATGTCAGCAGTTCAAAGCAAAGAGCATTAATAATGATGGAGCAACTTTCGCTCGAAGCTGAAAAATATTTGGCATCAAAACCATCGTCATTAAAGCAACTTATTTCCGACGCACGTAAAAATCACGCCGATCCTTTTGAAATTCTTCCCGAAATTTATGTTGGTCCAAATTCATATACCTTATTTGTTTATCACGAAGTAATGCTTAAAAGTTCGTTGAGCGACGATGATATTATCTCCGAATTCCAGATTATTCGCGAATCGGGCTGCTTGATGGATATTTACATGCTTACTCAAATGGATCAATACAAAAATAGTGATGCGTATCGTTATCTTAAGTCATTGGGATTGAAGTATATTGACGACTATATGACGTGGTATGTTCAAAAATACAAAAATTCGATTCGAAAAAAACGGACAGAAACACCACAACGACGTTCAAAAGTGGAAGAGGCTTTGGTGTTGTTGATTTTTGCCTTCCGAAAGTTTCAAAAATTCCGAAGTAGGGGATATGCCGAAGAAAATGCACGCAATTTATCTGGTTTAACCGACGACCGACTTTTTCAAATAGCACAATATGCTTTTTCGATGAATAACTAGCTGTTTGGCTCGAAAATGAAAATTCAAAAATCCTTTTATTTAAATCCAAATGTTGTTGAATTGGCTCAATTACTTTTGGGAAAAGTTTTATTCACCAATGTGGATGGTAAAATTTCCTCTGGAATTATTACCGAAACCGAAGCCTATGCTGGAATTACCGACAAAGCCTCACATGCATATGGAGGTCGCCGAACAAAACGCACCGAAACGATGTATTTGGAAGGAGGTTGCTCCTATGTTTACTTATGTTATGGAATGTATGATTTATTCAACATTGTAACCAATATAAAAGATGTTCCACATGCGGTTCTTATTCGGGCTATTTATCCATATTCGGGAACAGAAGTGATTGCCGAACGTCGAAATACCAAAAATCTATCATTCAAACACACCAACGGACCAGGAAAACTCACCAAAGCCCTTGGAATTTCGAAAAATCATGATGCCATTGATTTATGTGGAGATGTAATCTGGCTTGAGGACATTGGTTTACAAATCCCCGAAAATTCCATTATTTCATCCAAACGCATCGGCATCGATTA
>CAZFPO010000139.1:1590-5713 GCA_964521105.1 uncultured Lentimicrobiaceae bacterium
TCAGGTGGCTGAAGCACTCGAAGCCACCTATTACTTCTTCAATTTCTTCACTGCCTTTTTATACTCTTTCGAGAAATATTTAAAATACTTATTACCCTTGGTGTATTCCATGGTTTTTAGCTTGTAATCAAGGTTTGGGTTTATTTTAAAATCTCTCAAAGCCATTTCACTGGCAAGCATTTGCTGGATTTTTTTTGTACTTGAACGAGCATCATTTTTAAACATTAATTCCTTCAATAGGGTTAAGGCATTATCGAGTTCGTTGTTTTTAGTGTAGTAATCGGCTCCAAAACGCATGAAATCCGTGCCGAAATTTTGGAAAAACTGCAGTAAACTGGGATGAACTAAACCGAATGTTTCTATATTATTTTGAATGAAAAAATCACTTAATAGAATGTAATCCTGAGTTGCTTCGGTGTAGTTGAGTTGATTAGCTTTCTTTTTGCACGAAATTAAGTCTTTTTGATATTTTGCTGGTATTTCGCAACGTTTGTTCCCATCAATACCAAGTTGATTTTGAATTCCGCAATCGCGAAAACGATCTGCTTCGGTCAAACATTCGTAATACAATCTCAGCGCTGCGATGTAATCTTTTTCGGATTCAGCTTTAACAGCCATATTGAATTTGGAGTCATAATTTTGTTGAGCATTAATACATTCTTGCTTGAAGATGTCTTTCTTTAATCCTTCAATTTGTTCATTTAAGATTTTTTGTTCATTCAATTGATACTCCTTCTGCTCATTCATGATTCGAATAAGGATTTCTCGAGCTTTTGGCAAATTGTTCGATTGAACATAAGATCTGGCTGTTTGAACGTCGATGTACAACAATTCAAGTTTTGTTTTTTTGAGCAGTTCGGGCAATTGTTTATCTTTTTTAACGGTATAATTTGCTTCAATTTCGGTAGCTTTTTGAAATTTACTGAATGCCGATTGAAAATATTTTTCCAGTAACTGATTTTTCCCATCTATGATTAAAACAAGGTAGTAATCGACATTGATTTTTTGTTTTAAAAACATTGCTTCTTCATTGCTGTTTATCCATGATTTGTTGGTGTTTTGATACGAAATTGCCTTATCTGCTTCGTTTAATGCCAAAGAGTGATTCCCTGAATTGAAAGCATTTTGTGACAATTTTATGTAATTTAAATAGTTTCCTTTATGAGCTTCTGATTGGAGAACAGGAATGCTGTCGTTGCACGAATATTTTGGAACTTTGTTGCAAAATTGTTTAACCACATCAAGTTCTTTTAGGGCTTCATTATAGAGTTCTTTCGATAAATATTCTTCGGTTTTATTAAGGCGATAATTTTCAATGTTATGAGCTAAATTTTTTGAAAAGTTTAAGGTTTCATCATCAATGTTTGGAAAATTATACATTGTGAGCAGCAATGTTGATGATTCTTCGATGTTATTCATGTCAAACGCGATTATTGCTAAGAAAAACTGTGACTTAGCATATTTTGGAGAGTACGATAATGAATTTTGAAAACTAATTTTAGCTTCTTTAAGTTTTTTATTTTCGTATTCGTTATAGCCCTTTTCAAAATACCGTTCATGAATGTTGTTTCGTACATTTTTAAGCGAGGCTTTTCGATCATCGTAGAGTGTTTTAACTTCAATAATTTTGTTTTTTACTCTTTTAGGATCATACATTTGTAATGGCAAAATTGCCCAAAAAGGATCTTTGTCGATTTGATTAACGATTTTTCCGATGTCATTTATGCTCGACATGTAATTTTCATAATTTTCAAAACGTTCGGGATTCATTTTGCTTATGGTTTCGTAGCTTTTTGATAAATCAAAATCGGCTTTGTAGTAGTTGTCAATGGCTTGTAAATGAGCTCCAAAACGATTTTTATTTTCAATATTATAGGTGAAAACCAAAGCCTCAATATTGTAGGAATAACGATTATTTTTCGTGGTATCATTGTAAAAAAATAAAACATCATTATTAGCTGGATTAAAAGGTATTCTGTATTGATTATAACTTATTTTATTCGAATCAACTTTGCAATTTAAAATGCCCGAAAATTCATATTTAGCTGGTATTAAAGCGGGTGAAATATCAAACCCTTTATAAAAAATATCACCTTCAAAACGTAAGTTGTTGTATGAAACAATAATAGTAACCTTTTCGTGAAATTTAGTAATTTTTATGCTTTCCTCAACTTTAAAATTAATGCGGGTGCTAAATAGATGTTTTGAAGAATAGTCTGATATCATTCGAACAATATCATTAATTACATTTTGACTTTCATTATTATCAATTTTATATTCAAGAATGTATGATTTTGTTTTTGTGGTTTCAAAAAGCACTTCCGTTTGGCTATACAAAGTGCTAAAAATCAATAAAAAAGCAACTAACAATCGATATTTCATACAACTTAATTTTTAAACATTATGCAAATATAAGGAAAAGCTGATAAACAAAATAAGCTGTTATACTACAGCTTATTTATTGATATTAATGCTAATATATTACTTTTTTAGCATTGTTGCTTGGGTATGTAATAATTTATCCTCGTCATTAATCAATTCTAACTCGATTCCATGAGGCATTGGTTTGGTGTTTTCATCTACATGAACAAAGCTGATAAACCCATCAACCAAATAACTGTTGTCTTTATTGTTGGTTACTTTTATATAAACGATTAAACTGCTTTTTCCAACATATACAAGCTTACTATCAAAACAAATAGTTTCACCACCTTTTACCGGATGTTTAAATTCCATTCCATGAATTTTTAAACAAACAATATTTTTTGGATTAAGGTAACTCGAAACTCCAATAAATCCTGATTCGACAAACCATTCGGCAGTTCTGCCAGCAAATAATGTCCCGTGATGATTTAAATCTTCACTTTTTATTAAACGATGGGTTGAAAAGTTTTTTGCTTTCATTTTATGACTTTATAATTTATTGCAAAGGTACAAAAAAATGGGCTTTAACCATGATGGAACATTCTCCTCACATTTCTTCTGGATTTGTTTTTTGTTAAATTCATTGTTATAAAATGTTAAAGAGGAATAATATGAAAAAAAACATATTACTTTTGACCGTTCAAACAAAACGGTCGAAATTCAAATGATAACAAAAGAAGAAACTCGTGATGCTATAATTCATATTGCACGCAACATTTTTGGAAAATATGGGTTTCAAAAAACATCAATGAACCAAATTGCAAATGCTAACCGCAAAGGCAAAAGCTCTCTTTATTATTATTTTAATAGTAAGGAAGATGTTTTTACAGCTGTTTTAGAACAAGAAGCATCTATGCTTAAAGGTCAAATAATGGCTTCAATTGCCGAATTCAATGATCCTAAAGATAAATTAAAGGCCTACATTCAAATCCGTATGAATGGTTTTAAAAACTTGCTAAACTTGTATGATGCTATCAAAAATGAATATTTAAGTCATTTGCCATTTATCGAAAATGCTCGAAAAAATTATGATAATGAGGAGCGAAATATTATTAAATCAATACTTGACGATGGTAATAACCGTGCATTCTTTTCTGTACCAGATACCGATATAGCTGCTTTAGCAATCGTTACGGCAATGAAAGGCTTAGAATACCCTTTTTTTGTTTCTCAGGAAACCCCCGAAGTTATGAACACTCAAATTGAAGCACTAATGAATATTTTATTTTATGGTATTTCGGTGAGATAATTTTTTTGCCCAAAATTCGACCAATGGGCGTAAATGGTCGAAAGGTTTATTTTGGAATTTTATGATAATACTAATGATGAAGAAAATGAAAACAATGAAAAAATGTAAATTTCTCTGGAACCCAAATCAAGTAGGTTTATTTGCCTCGTTGATGTTCGTGATGCTTACAGTAATCTTTGCATTGCCGGTAAAAGCTCAAAAAGTTTTTACAATAGCTCAATGCAGACAGATGGCATTAAAACATAATCAAAAGCGTCAAACATCATTTGAACAAATTGGAATAGCGACTGAACTGCGAAAGTCAGCTTATACTCAATTTTTGCCGAGTTTTGATTTTACAGGCTCATACTTAAGAACAAACAAACAATTAAAATTGCTAAGCGAAGACATGTATTTGCCAATTTTTAAGTTTGATCCTGCTTCCATGTCGTTAAAACCCGATTTATTCAC
>CAZFPO010000139.1:5813-6903 GCA_964521105.1 uncultured Lentimicrobiaceae bacterium
AATGTTAAAGAAAAACTTAAAGTTGCAACTGAATATAAAAAGCTTCTGGATAAATTGGTTTACGATCTTACCAACTTGAAGGAAGAAGGAATAATCACAAGTAACGACTTGCTCAAAGCAAAAGTAAAACAAAGTGAAGCCGACTTAATGCTATATAAGGCTCAAAATGGGCTCAAATTATCCGAAATGGCTTTATGTCAAATGATTGGCTTGCCATTGGATAGCGATATTGATGTAGAAGAATCATTTTTGGAATCTCCAGTATTAATTTCTGATTCAAATTATCGAAATATTGCCTTGGCTAATCGACCTGAAATTGAAATGTTGAAAAAAAGTGTGATGTTAACAAATGAAGCGTCAAATATTGCACGATCACGATTTTTACCTGATATTGTGATGACTGCCAATTACACGATGGCAAATCCAAATCCATATAATGGTTTTGCTAACGAATTTGGTGGCGATTGGAATATAGGAGTTGTTGCCAGAGTGCCGTTATTTCATTGGGGCGATCGGATACATACAATGAAAGCTGCAAAACATGGCGAAAAGATTAGTGAGATAAAACTAACCGAAGCTGAAGAAATGATTAGCCTTCAAGTTCAACAAGCGATAAATTTATACAACGAAGCTCAGCAGAAAATTAAATTGGCAAAAATTACTTTTGAACAAGCTGAACAAAATTTAAAACAAACCAACGATAATTTTCACGAAGGCATGGCAAAAACAGCTGATGTTTTAGAAGCTCAATTATTATGGCAAAAAGCATACAACGATTTAATTGATGCAAAATCAGATGCACGTTTGCAGGAAACAAATCTTCAAAAGGTTTTAGGAAAAAAAACAATAGAGAATAAATAAAATTACGAAAGAAAAAACACGAAAATATTATGAAAAAAAATCTGATAGTGCTGTTAGTAATGCTTTTAACCCTAGCATCATGCAGTAAAAAGAAAAACGAAGAAAAACTTGCCGAAAAACAAGTTAACGTGACTACTGTTTTAGCACAGGAATCTGATTATAAGCCCGAATTGTCGTATGCTGGATCTGTTTTGGCTTTTATGGAAAGCAACTTAAGTCCGGTTTTACC
>CAZFPO010000140.1:0-6759 GCA_964521105.1 uncultured Lentimicrobiaceae bacterium
TATGTGTTTTAAAAGGAACTAAAAATCTTAGTGAACCTTAGTGCCTTAGAGCCTTGGTGACAGAATTCCGTTACACAACTTATATTTTACACAAATATAAATGACAATCAGAAAAAAGCAAAATACACCATCAGTGCAGTAAAATTTATTACAAAAAATACAACAAAAACAAAAACTTTTTTATCTTTGAAAATAAAATTAATAATTTCCCCACTATGAGCGTACAAGAATTAACCAATACCGAAAATAAAAAATTCCCATGTAAAAGTTGTGGTGGATTTTTAGTATTTGAACCTGGACAAAGCAGTTTAAAATGCCAATATTGTGGTGAATTAAACGAAATTGAAAAAAAAGAGAACATTGAAGTAGTAGAAGAAGACTTTGAAAAAATGATTCAAGATGCCGAAATAAACAACGATACCAGTATTTCGGTTCATCAAATAAAGTGCGAATCGTGTGGAGCCACGAGTACACTTCCCGAAAATGTTACTTCGGCTAACTGTCCGTTTTGCGGCACAGCAGTAGTTTTGGCTAACGAATCGATAAAACGAATCATTAAACCGAAGTATTTAATTCCATTTAAAGTCAATAAAAAAAATGGAGCAGAATCTTTCACTAAATGGATTAAAGGATTATGGTTCACACCAAATGCCCTCAAAAAAATGGCTCAACTAGAATCGATTGTTGGCGTTTATACTCCATATTGGACGTATGATGCTCAAACCGAAACCGACTACACAGGCGAACGTGGAACAAAATATACTGTTTCGGTTCAGCGTAATGGAAAAACCGAGACCGAAACTCGAACCCGTTGGGACTGGTGTGCTGGACATGTTTCACACTTTTTCGATGATATTTTAATTCCTGCCTCAAAATCACTACCTCAAAAATTAGCTGCCAAAATGAAAAACTGGAATTACAAAGAACTTGTACCTTACTCCGAAGAATACATGAGCGGTTTTACCACCGAAATTTATCAAATCGACATCAAACAAGGTTTCGAGCAAGCTAAAACTAATATGGATGAGCAAATCAGAACATTAATCCGTAAAGATATTGGCGGCGATGAACAAAGAATTAGTTCGCAAAATACAAATTATAGTAAAATTACATTCAAACATCTCTTACTTCCGGTTTGGATTAGCTCATACCGTTACAAAAACAAAGTCTATAACTTTTTAATCAACGGACAAGATGGAAGCATCAGTGGAAATTATCCATTAAGTTTCTGGAAAATTTTCTTCACCGTTTTGGTTTCTTTGATTGTTATTGGTGCGGCTTTGTGGTTTGGTGGTGCTTTTGAGTAGTTTTGATAGAAATATTGTTTAATTTTTCTAGCCTTCCTTTAATTCTCTTCCTGATAAACTAAACATAAATTATTTTATTTCTTAATTACAAAATAAGCTAATGCTCTAATTCAATCCTTTTGAATGCATTAAGATTCTATCCTTTTTTTTAACAAAAAAAATGTCAACAAAAAACAAACATTCGCATTTTTTTCGGAATCAAATACGTACTTTTATCACGAAAATCATTCCATGATTTTCGCTTCCAAATTAACCATAAAACTAAACTATGCCTGCATTTACCCATCTTCATGTCCACACACAATACTCGATACTTGACGGTCAAGCCAACATTAAAAAGCTGATTACCCGAACAAAAGAACATGGCATGGATGCCATTGCCATCACCGACCATGGCTCGATGTACGGAGTATACGAATTTTTTACCGAATGTACCAAACAAAACATAAAACCAATTATAGGATGCGAAGTATACATTACCAGTGGATCTCGTCATAATAAAAACAAAAAAGAGGATCGCAGCGGTTATCATTTAATTTTGTTGGCTAAAAACCATAAGGGATATTCAAATCTATCTAAACTCGTTTCTATTGGTCACCTCGAAGGATTTTATTATACACCACGCATCGATTTTGAAATTTTAGAAAAATACAGCGAAGGAATCATAGCGTGTTCGGCATGTTTAGGTGGCGAAATACCACAAGAAATTTTAAAAAACAATACGGGAACATTATCCAATTCCAATAATTATGAATTTAATTTAGATTCAACAAAAAAAATTATTGAAAAATACACCACTATTTTTGGTGATGATTTTTATTTAGAACTACAAGATCACGGTCGTTCGGAACAAAAAATGGTGAATAAAGCACTTTTGCAATTATCCGAAGAGCTAAATATAAAAATTATAGCAACCAACGACACCCATTTTATCAACAAAACCGATTTTGAAGCTCATACCATACTGATTTGTTTAAATACAAACCGAGAATTGGAAGACACTGAAGGAATGTATTATACTGGAAATGAGTATTTAAGAACGCCCGACGAGATGTATTCTCTTTTTTCAGATGTGCCACAAATATTCGATAATATTCAAGAAATTGTAGACAAAATTGAGAAATTCGACTTAAACAGAGAAGTATTATTGCCAAATTTTGAAGTTCCCGAAGGTTTTGAGGATCAGCAGAGTTATTTAGAACACATTACATGGGAAGGTGCAAAAAAAAGATGGGGTGATATATCTCCAGAAATCAAAGAACGGATTGAATTTGAGCTTGCAACCGTTAAAGAGATGGGTTTCCCTGGATATTTTTTAATTGTTTGGGATTTTATTAAAAAAGCCCGAGAAATGGGCGTTCGGGTAGGACCCGGTAGAGGTTCAGCCGCAGGATCAGCGATTGCTTATGCTATTGAAATTACAAACATCGACCCTATAAAATACCAATTACTTTTCGAGCGGTTTTTAAATCCCGAACGTATATCAATGCCCGATGTGGATATTGATTTTGATGATGAAAAACGCGACTTGGTTTTACAATATGTTACCGAAAAATATGGACAGGAAAAGGTGGCACAAATTATTACCTTTGGCTCAATGGCTGCTAAATCGGCTATTAAAGATGTATCCCGAATTTTAAAAATACCATTGTCCGAAGCCGATAGACTATCTAAACTTATCCCCGAAGTAGCGGGTACTAAACTCGAAGATTCGTTGAAATCTATTCCCGAACTTAAAAAATCGTACGAGACGAATCCCGATTACAAAAAAATGCTCGACTTAGCCATTAATCTCGAAGGTTCTGTTAGAAGTACCGGAGTTCACGCATGCGGAGTAATCATAGCACCCGACGACTTAACTAAATTTATCCCCATTGCTCGTGCAAAAGATACCAATAACCCAGTAACACAATATGAGGGAAAATTGGTTGAAAATGTTGGCTTACTTAAAATGGATTTTTTGGGATTAAAAACCCTGTCCATAATCAATGATACGTTAGAAAATATCTCAAAACGACACGATGTAACCATTGATATTGACTCCATATCTTTGGAAGACGAAAAAACATTTGAAACATTTGGAAAAGGAAACACAACAGCCATCTTCCAATTTGAGTCGGACGGAATGAGAAAACACCTTATCGACCTCAAACCAAACCGATTTGAGGATATTATTGCCATGAATGCTTTATATCGTCCCGGTCCCATGGCGTACATACCAAACTTCATTAATCGAAAACAAGGCAGAGAAAAAATAACGTATGATACTCCAGATATGGAGGAAATTTTAAAAGATACATACGGGATTACTGTTTATCAAGAACAGGTTATGCTTTTATCACAAAAATTAGCTGGTTTCACCAAAGGTCAAGCCGATACCCTTAGGAAAGCTATGGGTAAAAAATTAATTGATGTGATGAAAAAGATGGAAAAACAATTTTTAGATGGGTGTACTGCAAACAATATCGATTTAAAAATTGCAACAAAAATTTGGTCAGATTGGGTAGCCTTTGCCGAGTATGCTTTTAATAAATCACATTCCACCTGTTACAGTTTTATTGCATACCAAACCGCCTATTTAAAAACGCATTACCAGGCAGAATTTATGGCTGCCAACTTAACACACAATTTAAGTAAAATTGAAGAAATTTCGAAATTAGTTGACGATTGTAAACGCAACAATATTAATGTTTTAGGTCCTGATATAAACGAGTCGGAATTAAAATTTACAGTAAATAAAATTGGTCAAATACGATTTGGTTTGGCAGCTATTAAAGGAGTTGGAGCGGCAGCAGTAGAAGAAATTATTCGCGAACGCAACGAAAATGGTCCTTTTAAAGGTATCATCGATTTTATGACACGTATCAACCTGCGTTCGTGCAATAAAAGATGCCTCGAAGCACTAGCTAAAGCAGGAGCTTTCGATAACTTTGGCGAAATGCATCGTGCCCAATTTTTTGCCGAAGACAAAGATGGACTCACCTTTATTGAAAAACTTATTAAATATGCAACTGCTCAAACTAACCACTTAAACTCCGCTCAAGTATCGCTGTTCGATTTTGATGCTAACACCGATGACACCCCCGACATTGAATTTCCTCAATGTCAACCTTGGAGTAAAATTAATCAACTCAAACACGAACAAGAGGTTACAGGGTTCTATATTTCGGGACATCCATTAGATGAATATAAATATACGCTACGTTTTTTTACAAATAGCAACTTAGTTAAAATTAGAGAGTTAATTGCAAAAAAACTGAATACAAGCGTTAGGTTTGGTGGAATTATCCTCTCGGCTACTCATGCAGTTAGTGCCAAAGGAACTCAATGGGGTCGCTTTATCGTAGAAGATTTTGACCAACAAATGGAATTCACACTTTTTAATGAGCAATATTTAAAATTTAAACACTTAATGGTTGAAGGCACGTTTGTTTATATTTCGGCTTCTATTGTTCCACCTCCTAAATGGAAAAACGAAAAAAACGGAAACACCGACTACGAAATTGAAATTACCGCCATGACACTACTATCTGATGTAATTAACAATAGTTGTAAAGAGATTGAACTTAAACTATCTACTGAACATATTTCACCAAATTTCATAAACACATTTAATACCTTACTAAAAAAACACCAGGGCAAACAATCGTTGATAATACAATTAGTCGATTTAGAAAAAAAATATAATATCAAATTAAAATCAAACAATATAAAAGTAAATTGTGTTAGTTTAGCCAACGAATTAGAAACCTTAAATATCGATTTTATATTAAAATAATCATTAAAATAAAACATTATGGCATTAGAATTTACCGACAGCAATTTTGAAGAATTAGTACTTCAATCCGACAAACCAGTTTTGGTTGATTTTTGGGCAGAATGGTGTGGACCATGTCGCCAAATTGCACCTTTAGTTGCCGAACTACATCACGACTATGAAGGAAAAGCAGTGATTGGGAAAGTTGATGTGGATTCAAACCCCGACATAACCGTTCAATTTGGGATTCGCAATATTCCAACAATTCTTTTCTTTAAAGATGGCAAACTCGCCGACAAACAAGTTGGATATGCTTCAAAAGCTACTCTGGCAGCAAAATTAGATGCTCTGATGTAATTTTTTGGTATTTTTTATAATGATTGGTTTCTATAATAAAAAAATAGAAACTTTTTATGGTATTACATATTTCAGACAAAATCTATAAAAAAAACTACCTTTGCATATAGTCAAATGAAACAAAAAAATGATAAATAAAGAATTTATTTCTGAATTGAAACATAAAGGGAACTCTGAAATTGCGAATTTAATTAAAAATCAGAGAGATATTGGAACTATAAACTTCATACTTGAGAGTTTGGGTCAATTACCAAGCAACTTTGATGGTTCATTTTTATATACACTTATAGATCATCAACATCCTCAAGTTAGATTAAATGCTGTTAAAAATATTGGTAAACTAAATGGTAATACAGATATAAAAAAACTATCGGAACTATACAAAAAAGAAACTGACACAAGCGTTAAACGAGAAATAATATCTTCTATTGGCAGACAAAGAAAAGAGGAAAATAAACAACTTTTATTTGAGTTTTTAGAGGATGATGACCCTAAAGCTATATGTCAAGCAATTCGTGGGTTATTGGTTTTTGAAAAAGATAAAGATGTAGAAGAACATTTAAAACCACTTATTAATCACACCAACGAAATGGTAAGAACTGTTATTTACAAAGAGTATTTTGCAAAAGAAAATCAAACTGAAAGTATTTTTCCACACCCTGAAACTTTTGATTTTTTAAAAAACATTGTTGTTAATGCAGACGTTTTAGATGCCATTAAATACGTGCCGAATGAAAGTATTCATTTAACTTTCACTTCACCACCATATTATAATGCAAGAGACTATTCTATATATCCAAGTTATCAAGCATATTTAGAATTTCTCGATTCTGTTTTTAAAGAAACACTTAGAATTACAAAGGAAGGTAGATTTTTAATTGTAAATACTTCGCCTATTATAATTCCAAGAGTTAGTCGTTCTCATTCTAGTAAGAGATATCCAATTCCCTTTGATTTACATCCATTTTTAATAAAGCAAGGATGGGAATTTATAGATGATATAATTTGGCTAAAACCAGAAGCAAGTGTGAAAAACAGAATTGGTGGTTTTATGCAACACCGAAAACCATTAGGGTACAAACCAAATTGTGTAACTGAATATTTAATGGTTTACAGAAAATCAACAGAAAAATTATTAGATTGGAACATCCGAAGCTACGATTATAGAACGGTTGAAAATAGCAAAGTTGCTGATGGATACGAAACTACAAATGTTTGGAAAATTGACCCCTGTTTTGATAAAATACATTCAGCAATATTTCCTATGGAACTTTGTAAAAGAGTAATTCAATATTATTCATTTAAAGGAGATTTGATTTTTGACCCTTTTGGTGGTAG
>CAZFPO010000141.1:0-6631 GCA_964521105.1 uncultured Lentimicrobiaceae bacterium
TTGCTGGCGGCTTCGCCGCCAGCAAGCCCCCTCTTCCTATAACAAGTTAAACCATTGTCATTCTGAACGATAGTGAAGAATCTCAGTTTTTTATCGGACAACAATATTTTTAATTACAAAAAATTATTTCTCAAAAACCACTTTTTCCATTTTCTCTACTAACGAAACCAAGAGTTCATTTTCGAGTAATGCATGATTTCTTAAATCATTCTCGAAACGAAATAACAGAAATAAAATATGAATAATAACTTCATCATCTGGAACAGAATAATACTTTATTAAAATATTTTTTAAGTCGAATAATTTATTTTCAATATTTGAATGATTTTCGATAAAATTTGATACACGATATGAAATATCAGAGATCTCGCGTTTATACACTTCGTTTTTAAACACCTTGCTTAGCATAATTACATAAGGGAATGCAATTGTTTCCTCATACTCAACATGTTCGTTAAATTCAACTAGATATTTTTTAAAAAATCGTTGTAATAATGCTGCCTTAGTCATGTCCTCTGTTTTTGACACAAGCTCATTTATCATGAGTTTTAAAGCAGGAAATACCGCTTTGGAATAATAATTATGTGTTTGAAGTAAATATTGAACCAATAACTCGGAATCAATATCTTGATTTTTTAGATTTACAAATTCAGGTTTATGAAAAGAATTAATAATTAATAAAACAAACTCAACATTTAAACCATATTCAACACACACATTTTCAATTGTTTTATCTCCAAAACCGAGTTTAATTCCCAAACGATTTAATACCACTAATAAATGATAATTTACATGGAGAATATCCCCCATTTTGGTAGTTTTTAAAAAATAGTTTATACCTGGAATTTTGTCTTCAATCATAAAATCTACTTTATTGCACATTTAACCATAAAAACATAATATTGTTTGATTCTTGATTTTTTTTATTTTTGGAGAAGATTCCGTTATTGAACATCTGAGGTTAATATTTAGAACTAATGCGTTTCGTTATGAATACATTAAAAAAGGCAATTCTGTTTATCTTTCTTTGGGCAAACATCTCGGTTCTTGCTCAAACAACTTCTGTGAAATATTTCAATTTAAACGACTCCAATTTTACCATTGGAAGCATCATGATTTTGCCTTGGGTTCCTTATGAGATGGACAACGGCTGGTTTCCTAATGAAAAATTCAAACCATTTGATCCAATTATCAATTTCCTTCAAATTCATCCAAATTTAAACGTTGAAATTTCATGCCACACCGACATTCGCCCCATCCCAATGACCAACGATACGTTGTCGAAACGTCGAGCCGATGACATAATTAACTATATGATATCAAAAGGAATTTCACCAAATCGTTTAATTGCAGTTGGCTATGGCTCAAACCATCCAAGATGTTTAGAGAAAGTAACTGTTTCATCGTATAAAGAATACGAATTTACTTTTCAAAAAGGCACTTGCTTAACTCCTGATTTTATTTTGAACTTACAAGGAAGATCTCATCAAGAAGCAGCTCATAGTTTAAACAGACGCACTGAAATGAAAATTCTGAAAATTGAATGAACATAAACAATCTAAGAATCCACTTTTTGGCAAATGCACATCATTTTATAATAGGTATTAAAACCTTTCATCAATTGATCGATGGGCATACGTTCGTTTGAATTATGAACAGTTTTCATTAAATCATCCGTCATTATCATTGGAGTAATTCCATAAACGGGTATTTTTAAAGATCTAAAAGCATTATTATCGCTGGAAGCAGGAAATAAAAAAGGAACCACTTTAGAATTTGTAAAATTAAAAATAAGAGCAGCTTGCATATTATTAAATGCATCATTCACTTCCGAATCATCGGCATCCGCACCCGAAAAAATTACGCTAATATTAACTTTATTTCCTGCAATAATTTTCATTTTTGCCAAAAACAACTTTTCGGATGTATTAGGTAATAAACGACAGTCTAAAATGGCATAAGCCGACTGTGGAATTGAATTAAAACCATCCTTGTCGGTATTAATTTCAGTAATTGTAATAGTATTGCTAACCAATGGATTAAATGCTCCATCCTCCCTAAAATAAGATTTTACAAAAGGATAAATATACCATCGGTATGAATGTTTAAGCATATAGCCTTTAAAACCACCTTCCATTTCGCCTAATTCGTGCAACATTTGTTTTGTCAATTTATCAAATCTTACAGGGCGAACATTATCAATAATTCGTATTAAAGCTTTAACCAAGCGTTTTGTGGCATATAATTCTTTCGTAGTTGCACTATGCCCCTGCCCTTTTGTTTTAGCTTCCACTTTTAGCCAAAGAGGTTTTTTTTCATTTACCGAAACTCCAAAAACTACTACCTCTTTTTTGGACGGAATTACATTAATCATACCCGAACCACCTTCGCCAAACATTGCATAGGGATTAATCTCAGAAATAAAACGATTGGCAATAACCGAAGCTCCTTTTGCACCTCCAACTTCCTCCCCACTTAAAACTAACACACTGATATTAAAAGGTAAATCGAATTTTTTGTACGATTGATGAAATTTTTTTAATGCCATTAGCATCATCGAAACAGGACCTTTATCATCAATCGCTCCTCTTCCCCAAATACAACCTTCATCCACAAATCCCGAAAAAGGAGGATATTTCCAATCCGTTTGCTCGACTCCTACAACATCAATATGTCCCATAAAAACATAATTTGGTTTTTTTGAACTGAGGGGATACAAAGATGCCATAAAATTGTAGGAAGAATCTATATCGGTAAAAACCCTTGTTTCAAGTCCCGATTGTATACACCAATCGGTTAAAAAAACTCCCAAGGGTTTTTCATTTCCTGTAATTGTGTTAAATTGAATCATTTTTGAAAGTAACTCAACTAGCTCCGTAGAATCATTAACACCACTACTTTGATTGGCTTTGATGATATTCCAACAAAAGAATATTAATAGTATTAAGCAAATTGCTTTTTTCATGCTACAAAAATACTAAATTTTGCATCTTGGATTAATTCATAAAAAACGTAGCTTAAAAAAAAAATGTATTTTCGTTGAAAATTTTAATGCATGTTTAACTATAAACGAAAAAAAACAAACGTTGAATCTGTTTCACTAAACAGAATTGCATTAAATCGTTTTTTTAAAAATAAAACTGGATTGATATCCTTAATTTATATAGTACTTTGTTTTTTGGCTTCACTATTTGGTTATTTGTTTATTCCAGATAATACACCATTTGCCAATAGGCAAATATTGGAAATATCTCTTAGTAAGCCTTTTACAAAACATTCTTTTTTAATTGTTAAACAAAATAATCCTAAGCATAATACTAATTTAATGTCATGGATAATTTCGGGGAAACAAAGCAATTATGAATATATTCCAATTACCGATTATACTTTTCATAACGATTCGGTAACTGCTACCATTGTAAAAATGGAACCTCCGTACAACAAAAAAACTTTTCATCTTGCGGATGTATTGTTTGATGTAAAAAAGGTTATGAAAACAGATACTCTTTCTTTTCAAATTATTGATTTTGATAATGTAACTCATGAAATGAAAAATGAAGAAGCGCAAAAAAAGATTGTTTCTTCAAATATTATTTCAAAAACATATATTTTTGGAACCGATAGATATGGAAGAGATGTTTTTAGTCAATTAATAATTGGATCAAGAGTTAGTATGTCGGTTGGATTTATATCGGTTGGCATTGCATTACTCTTGGGAATATTTTTGGGAGCAATTGCTGGTTATTACCGAGGTTGGATAGACGAATTAATCATGTGGTTTATTAATGTAGTTTGGTCGATTCCTTCGCTTTTATTAGTTATTGCAATAAGTTTTGCTTTAGGCAAAGGGTTTTGGCAAGTCTTTATAGCAATAGGTTTAACAATGTGGGTAGATATTGCACGCGTTGTACGTGGGCAGGTGTTAAGTTTACGAGAAAAAGAATTTGTAGAAGCTGGTAAGGCATTAGGATACAGCAATTTTAGAATCATTTTTAAACATATATTGCCAAATGTTACAGGTACCGTATCGGTTATTGCTGCATCTAATTTTGCTTCGGCAATACTAACCGAATCGGGATTAAGTTTTTTAGGATTAGGAGTTCAGCCACCAATGCCATCATGGGGTACAATGATTAAAGAAAATTATGGATTTATAATTTTAGATTATGCCTACTTAGCAATTATTCCTGGAATTGCTATAATGTTGATGGTTTTAGCTTTTATGCTTATTGGTAATGCACTTCGTGATGCATTAGATGTGAAAACAAATTAATCATCGTGTAAAATTTTAAGTAGCTAATTTTGTATTGTTGCAATATGTTTTTATTCAAAAAAATAATACTCCGAAAAATGTAATGGTGAAAAATGAAGATTTATTTTTCAGGAAAATATTCACTAAACGTTTTATCTGAATAAAAAAATACAATTTTGCTTATGCCTCTATGATTTGAGTTGTTTAAATACTCCTTTATAACTTCGTCAGAATCGTTTTTTTGATTCGTTATTGAATTATCCTCTTGATTTTTTAATTCTGAATAACTCTTGCTGGTTTGAAGTGATTGTTTTGAATATATCACAGACTCTTCCGACTCATTAATTTCTATTACAGGTTCTTTTACAATATTACCATTTTGAATATTGTTGGTGGTATCAATAGGAGTAGAAAATAAATCATAATCATTCAAATTTTCAATATTTGGATCATTAACTTCAGTACTAATATTTTCATTTGTTTTATTTCGATACATTTTACCAGTTCCAAAAATTAACCAATCGGGATCAATATCTGGAAATGCTTTTAAAACTTTTGCCACAAAATCTAAACTTGGATTATTTCTTCCAGCAATAATATGCGACATACTTGGTCGTTGGATATTTATTGAATCAGCAAATTGAGTGGTACTCATATTATTTGCTTCAATTATTTTGTTAATGCGATCTATCATGTTTACATTTATTAATAACTAAAAATAAAATAATTGACAAAAGTAAAGTTTATTTTTGTAATCTCCAAATTTTTAATGTTTATATTTGTAATCAATAGGAAGTTTACAGCAAGCATTACTTACTAACTTTAGATAACACTATATAATAATTTGTATGACAACTAAATAACTATAATTTGACAAAGTAAATTTCGAACTTGTTAGTTACTGCAAAAACTTTAAATAATTAATTTAAATAAATGTTGTATAATACTGAATTTTAGTAAATAAAAACGAAATAAAATATTTGTGTGGTAGTTTTAATGTGTTACAATTGTAAACAGAAAGAAACAAAAGTAAATTCCCAAATAAACAATTGAAAATTTACATTATAAGCAAGTAACCACTGTTCCCAAGTTATAAATGTAAACAAATTTGTATTGAGTTATATTTGTAAACAGTATGTTTTTTTAAGTTTTTTATTTGTAATTTGGCAGAAAATTATTTGTGTTATGATTTTAAAAACATTAATGGTAAAATTAAATTCAAACAATCCAGTTAATTTATTTTTTGCATTTTTGATTATCGCATTTATTTTATATGGGAATACCCTACCCCATAAGTATAATTTAGATGATGCCTTTGTAACGAATGGAAACCCACAAGTAGAAAAAGGGATGTCGGGTTTATACGATATTTTTACTTCTCCATACTCCGACCGTGAAAATTATGTTTATGGATATCGTCCAATAGCTAAAGCAAGTTTTGCTCTTGAATATTCCATTTGGAAGTTTAACCCTCACTTAAGTCATTTGGTAAATATTATTTTGTATGGATTAACCCTTTTTCTCTTGTTTATTTTACTTCAAAAAATATTTTCAGCTATAAAACCCTTGCAAATTTGGTTAATTATTCTATTATTTGCTTCGCATCCTATTCATACCGAAGTGGTTAGTAGTTTAAAAAACAGAGAAGAATTATTTTGTTTTTTATTTGGATTTTTGTCCTTATATCATTTTATCCGTTTTTATGAAAAACGTAAATGGTACTGTTTAGTATTTGGATGTATGTCACTTTTGCTTAGCCTTTTATCTAAGCAAACTGGAGTTGTTTTTATTGCGATTATTCCTTTAACCATATTATGGATTTCGAAAATTAGATTTGATTTTTTGAAAAGATTTTTCCAATATAAATCTCCGTGGATTCTAATAGCTGTACTTATATGGTGGGCAACTTTAATATTTCGACTTTATGTGATTGATTTAAAAACGAACATATCAAATTCACTTATTTTTAATTTATTATTTTTAAGTAGTTTTGTTTTATTAATTTTTCAATTCGTTAAAATTCAAATAATTAGAAGTTTTAAAATGCTTTTTACAAATCTTTCATTTTGGACACTTTTACTTTTATTAATACTATTTATAAAATTCTATGCAAATTTTCATTTTTGTATATCTACTCTTTATGTATTCTTGTTTATTCCTTTAATATCCCATAACATAAATGATATTTTTAAAACAAAAAATGTCTTCAAATTCTCAAAAAATTCTATTCAAGTTGTTGTAATTGTAGCTTTAGTGCTAATTATTTCTTCTTCGATTTTTATTATTACCGAACGAATTACATTTGAAGTTGCTGGTACTCAAGATTCAAAGCTTTATTATTGGCAAAACCCTTTGTATTTTGGTTCGACCGAAATTAGT
>CAZFPO010000142.1:0-6530 GCA_964521105.1 uncultured Lentimicrobiaceae bacterium
ATTGTGAAACAATAATAATTCAGCATGAAAAAGCTAATTTTATTTTTAACCCTATCGCTTGCTTTAAAAGTATCCCTGCCACGAAGTCTCAAAGTTTATCTGCCGTAGCTGGAAGCCAAGGATTCACTAAGTTTTCTTTGTGTAACTACATGCCTTTGTGGCTATTTTCTGATTCAAAGATTGATGTCATTGAGCCATACTATGACCTTTGGATAGAAAAGTTACACAATGTTTCACAGAGTACACACAGAGTTCCACTTTGTTTACTTAGTCTTACACGGTGCAACACTGTGGGACTCTCTTGCCACCAAGTCTCAAAGTTTATCAGCCGTGGCTGGACACTAAGGATCACTAAGTTTAAAACTCATCCGATGACTCAAAGTCATCTGATGAGTGGTTGAAGTCTTTGTGTCCTTGTGCTTTAGTGGCGGATTTTAAATTACTCGTACACCACATCCAATTCCCTAATAAAATCTCCGGTTGTAGTATAAAATACGGTTTTTGTGGTTTTTTCTTTTTTATCAAATAAAAAAATGACATAATTGGGTTGCATACGGGTTTCTAAAATCATGCGAGAAACGCTAAGTTTAGGGTATTGTAACTTTAAATGATCTTTTATTTTAGAGGGCATATCCTTCACGTCCATTTCCCATTCGGTGGCAATCCAACTTCCTCCACCATTAATTTTCACAGTGCCCTTAATTCCATCTCTCTCAACTTTTGCCCAATAATTTGAATTTTTTTCATACCATTTTTTTACTTCCATACTCGGATACATATCCGCATAAGTTTTTAAAACAAACTGAGGAATTTCTAATGGATTAACTTCTTTTTGTGCGTTGATAATACTTACAGAAAACAAGAAGAATAAAAAAAACAAAACATTTTTTTTAATGAATGAGTCCATATATAAAATCTTTTAAATTAATTATACCAAACATTTGTAACGAAGATAATAAAATTATAACAACCAACATCCAACGAACAAAATTTGCCCCCCATTCCGTTGCCCATTTTGAGGCAATATAAGCCCCCATAAAGTTTCCGATTGCGTGTATTAATCCATAATCCCATCGTACTTGATCGTTAATAACAAATACTATTAACGTAAAAGGTACATACAATAGTACAATAAGGTTTTTTAAAGCATTCCCCCGAACCAAATCGTAACCAGCTCCTAATACAACGCCGATAAGAATAAAATAGCCAACTCCAACATGAATAAACCCTCCGTAAAGTCCAATTAAAAAAAATATAAAAATCAGCCAAGTACTGGTTTTTTTCTTCATTAATTCCTCATTGCCTTTAAGCCAAGCCGAAGGTTTGTAAATTAAAAAGAAAAGCATGATAAGCATGATTACTCCAAAACACATTTCAATAATGCGTTCGTTTAATTTTATAACAATCATGGAGCCTATAATTGAACCCATTACGGTGGAAATCCCTAAAATAAAACCTTTAGTAGTATCTAAAACCTTTTTCTTTTTAAAATTGCGAACAGCCACAATGTTTTGAATAATTATGGGAATTCGGTTTGTTCCATTTGCTACATTGGCTGGTAAACCCAAAATCATTAAAACCGTTAACGAAATAATGGTTCCTCCACCGGCTAATGTGTTAATAAATCCGACAAATAATCCAGATGTAATTAGAGCTATGACTTCGAGTGAGGACATTAAAGCTTGATTTATGTAGTTGCAAAATTACAAGAATATTTAATCATTTTATACAATTATTATTTTGCGTTAAAACCTAAGTAAATTCAAATACAACGTGTTTTTTTTGATTTAAAGCTCATATTATGATCTAATAAAATGGAAAATAATTCACCAAACTATTTAATATCAGAATTTGTCTCTTTTTCTTTTCTCAATCGACTGTTTCTATATCCATACAAAAAATAAATACTCAAACCGATTGCCAACCAAATGATAAACCGAAGCCAATTGGTTACACCAAGTTGAGTCATCAAATAAAAATTCACAAGTAAACCAATGACAGGTATGAGCGACCATTTTTGACGAACGGCAAAAAATGTTATAACTATTGCTGAAACTATAAATGCCATCAATGGAAGTTTAGAAACAAAGTCATCGGTAATATAATCAAGTTTGAAAATAGAAAGAACCGACTCTTTGTCAATCATAATTACCACTGCAAAAAGGATAAACCAAATGGGTAAAATAAAGTATCTACTATTTATGTATGGAACACGATAACCTCTTCGTTCATTACAGGTTTTATCTTTACCGAGTAGCAAAATCCCACCAGATACAAGTGTGAACGCGAAAAGTGTTCCGATGCTGGTGAGGTCGGTTACCTCTTCGAGATTCATGAAAAGCGTAGGAACGGCAACTAAAATTCCGGTTAGTATTGTTGCAAATGCGGGTGTACGGAATTTTTTATGAAGTCTTGAAAAGATTGGTGGTAAAAGCCCATCACGACTCATGCTCATCCAAATTCGTGGTTGACCAATTTGAAAAACAAGCAACACACCTGTCATGGCAATAATGGCACTCAAAGCAATTACGCCCGAAAATTTAGTTAAACCAACACGTTCAAATACAAAAGCCAGTGGATCAGAAACACCAAGCTCGGTGTAATTAACCATGCCTGTTAACACCAAGCTAATTAAAACATACAAGATGGTTGTAATAAAAAGGGATAATATCATCGAACGGGGCAAATCACGCTGCGGATTTTTACACTCTTCGGCAGTGGTTGAAATGGCATCAAAACCAATATAGGCAAAAAATACTCCAGCAACTCCTTTCATTACTCCAGCAGCTCCGTTCGGAGCAAACGGACTCCAGTTGTCGTGATTGATATAAAATGCACCAACTCCGATAAATGCCATTAGAATCATTAGTTTTACCAAAACCATAATATTATTGGCACGCTTTGTTTCATTAATCCCGATGTAAACCAAAGCTGTAATTAATACCACGATAGTAAATGCCGGGATATCAAGAACTAATTTTGTTCCCAAAAAGTCTGGTGCATTCATCCACGCCGTATAAGCGTTTTGCAAATGACTATTTATTTCGGCGTATGGAGTTCCACTTTGCAAAAGTGCAGTAACTTCTTTGAATCCATTATGTGCCGATACAAAATCAATACTTAGCCATTCGGGAAAATGAATACCGAAGCCATTTAATAAACCAACAAAATATCCCGACCATGAAATTGCAACGGCAATATTTCCAACAGCATATTCCATAATTAAATCCCATCCAATAATCCAGGCGACCAATTCACCAAAACTGGCGTATGCATATGTGTATGCACTACCGCTCACGGGAACACGCGAGGCAAATTCGGCATAACACATAGCCGAAAATCCGCATGCAACAGCGGTAAAAACAAACAAAAGCGAGACCGCAGGACCACCACTAACGGCAGCACTGCCAATGGTGCTAAAAATTCCAGCTCCAATAATGGCGGCAATTCCCATTGCCGTTAAATCGCGCAATGTTAAACTGCGTTTCATCCCTCCCGATTTTTCTTCGGTAAGGGTTTTCATTATGTCGTTAATCGACTTTCGTCGAAATAATTGATGACTCACGTTCAGGATGTTTTGGCTAAATTAAAAAATTCTGAGAAAAATAGATGATTTTATTTTCAAAGGATAAAAACAATTGATTGAATATCAAAGCTAAACGTGTCAAATATCATAAATTGCTACTTTTTGAATTTCCAATTATGTTAAATTAACGCTATTTCTCAAACCAACTTGTTTTTAAAGTGTTTTTCGTTCACGCTACATTTGAAATTAGCATTATGGAACAAGATTCGGATTTGATTAAAAAAAACTTCAAGGTATCTGGGATGACGTGTGCCGCTTGTGCCATCAGTCTTGAAACTTATTTGAAGCCTATGTCGGGTATCGATGAGGTTTCGGTAAATTATCCGAATCAGTCGGTTTTAATCAGCTATCATCAAAGTATCGTGAGCATTCCTGCCTTACAAAAAAAAGCAAAAGAAATCGGATATATCGTGTTATCTGGCGATGAATCGGAAGGTGTAAATACATTTAAAAATATGGAAGAAAAACGGCTTCAAACGTTAACGTCGAAATTAATATTTTCTGCTATTTTTTCGATTCCTGTTTTTTTGATTTCCATGTTTTTTATGGGGGAAATACCTTATGAAAATTGGATTATGTTGGCACTTTCGGCACCTGTGTTGTTATGGAGTGGATCGGAATTTTTTGTGATTGCATGGCGAAAAATAAAGCACTTTTCGGCAAATATGGACACACTTGTCGCATTGAGTACTGGTGTTGCATTTTTATTTAGTGTTTTCAATACGGTTTTTCCACATTACTTTATGCGAATTGGAATTATGCCTCATGTTTACTTCGAATCTGTGGTAATTATCATCACGTTTATCTTGCTTGGTCGGTTTTTTGAAGAAAAAGCCAAACGAAAAACATCTTCGGCCATTCGAAAACTTATGGGTTTAAAACCTAAACAAGTCACGGTTATCCGAAATGGAGAAGAAGAGATTATTTCATACAACGAAATTTTAAAAGGTGAATTAATTGTGGTGAAACCTGGCGACAAAATTCCAGTTGATGGCAAAGTGAAAAAGGGAGAATCGTACATTGATGAAAGCATGATTTCGGGTGAACCAATTCCTGTTTCTAAAATGAAAGGAGATGATGTTTTTGCTGGAACGATAAATCAAAAAGGTTCTTTGAGGATTTTGGCAACTAAAGTCGGGGATGAAACCTTGCTTTCGCAAATAATAAAACTTGTAGAACAAGCTCAAGCGAGTAAACCTGAAATCCAAAAAATGGCGGATAAAATCGCTGGAATATTTGTGCCGGTTGTCATTGGAATATCCATCATTACATTTTCAATTTGGTATTTCTTTGGACCTGAGCCTACATTCAATTTTGCCATTCTTGCTTTAATCACCGTTTTAATAATTGCTTGTCCATGTGCTTTAGGACTTGCTACGCCAACGGCATTAATGGTAGGAATTGGTAAAGGTGCCGAAAATGGAATTTTGATTAAAGATGCTCAGGTTTTAGAAACTGCTTATAAAATCGACACGCTTGTACTAGATAAAACGGGAACTATTACCGAAGGCAAACCAAATGTAACTGATTTTATTTGGGAAGAAGAAACAAATTCTGATTTATTCGAGAATATTTTGTATTCCATAGAATCACAATCTGAGCACCCGCTCGCTGAATCCATTAAGGTATATCTCAAAAACAAAAATGCGATTCAGGTTACCGTAGAATCGTTTAAAAGCATCACTGGAATGGGTGCAGAAGCCGAATTTGAAGGAGTGAATTACCTTGTTGGCAGTGAACGGTTTATGCGTTTAAACAACGTTTTAATGTCGGAATATATTTTACATGAAGCTGAACGATTAAAACTGGAAGCAAAAACACTTGTGTATTTTTCGCAAGGGAATGTGGTTAAGGCTACAATTGCAATATCTGATAAAATTAAAGAGAGTACTTTTTCGGCCATTCAGCAAATTCAACATATGGGCATTGAAATTATAATGCTTACTGGAGATAACGAAAAAACAGCATCGGTAATTGCTAAAAAAATTGGCATTCTTGAATTTAAAGCCAATGTTTTACCTACCGACAAAGGCGATTTCATTAAACAACTTCAGACGAAAGGAAGGGTGGTTGCAATGGCAGGTGATGGCATCAACGATTCTCATGCATTGGCACAGGCAGATGTTGGAATTGCAATGGGAAGTGGCACCGACATCGCGATGGAAAGTGCAGGCATCACTTTAATTCACTCCGATTTAAAACAAATTGAAAAAGCCATCAAATTGTCGAAAGCAACAATGCAAACAATACGTCAGAACTTGTTTTGGGCATTTGTGTATAATCTGGTAGCAATTCCAGTAGCTGCAGGTGTTTTGTATCCAGTTTACGGATTTCTTTTGAACCCGATGATTGCGGGAGCGGCCATGTCGCTGAGTTCTATTTCGGTACTGACCAATAGTTTACGATTAAAAAAACGTTCATTTTAAAATCAAAAAATATGAAAACAGTAAAATTTAAAACCGATATCCATTGCGGAGGGTGTTTAAAATCAGTGAGTCCATTTTTAAATAAATTGGATAATGTCGATTCTTGGAAAGTCGATTTAGAAAGCCCCGACAAAATTCTGGAAGTCACTCTTGACGATGATGATGTAAATTCAGTAATTGATGCTGTGGTTCATGCTGGATTTGAAATAAAAGAACTCAATGCTACCTAGTTCATGTAGTTCGGTAATATTTGCCACGTAGTGATTAATTTTGACTAAAGAGTGCTTTATAGTGGACAACTTATTTCAGGCATCCACAATTTTCCATTTCAATCCTTGTCCTTTCCGTTTAGTTGTATAGTCGGGAAACGAAGCACCTCTATAGTCGTCCACCGACTATTAAATTAAATAATGTTAGTTTTTTGAATTCATAAGTTTATTAAGTAGCATCGAAGAAAAAATTGTATTTAATGAATACTCAATCTTTCACCTAATTTTTTTATCTTTGCAGTTCAATCA
>CAZFPO010000143.1:0-6485 GCA_964521105.1 uncultured Lentimicrobiaceae bacterium
ATTGACTATGAGGTGATTGCAAAATAACTAAAAAAAAGTGTCGAAGTCAGGAGGGATGTATATCCTAAATATTGAAGCGGGTTCTGAACGAATCAATAAAAAAATTGTTCGTCAATAAAAACTGAAACTTTTTTATTAAAACGAGGCTGAGATTTTTCTCAGCCTCGTTTGTAAAATTAATTTACAAGTTAAAATATTTTTTACAGTAATTTTAATTGAGTAATAGGTTTCTTTTTTTTCATTGCTTTGTTTTTGAGCGAATTAAAATTTTTTCACAAAAAACAACATATTTTATAAATTTAAGGCATGGCTTTTGGCATATACTAGTCAACCTAAAAATAAAACGTCATGAAACTGAAAGAATTGCATTTGTGGGGGATTTATGTAGCAATTATGGCAATGTTGTTTTCAATATTAATAATTTTATAAGCCAACTTTGCTAGTTTTTTTATATCCCCGATTAAAGAGGGCTCACAGGTGGGCTCTCTTTTTTATTTCATGAATAATTTTAGTTTTTTCTTGCATTCATTGCAAAGTGCTTTTTGTTCGTTATCAACCGATTTTATGGTTCCTTCGGCATCCCGCATAATACATTTTGTATTTGGACAATGATCAAGTCCAAAATTATGACCTAGTTCGTGAATCACAACTTTTGAAAGTCTCTCGTCAAAGTGTGCTTCACTTTTTGCACTTGGTTTAAGCCGGAATGTAGAAATCACACAACTTTCGCCAGGCATAAAACCTAACCCAAATACCCCCCAATCGCTGTATTGTCCTTTGGTACACGAAATATCTTTTTCGGTTAGCCCAACAATATAATCAATGTTTTTTGGTCGTATTTGCAACAAATAATCCAATAAGGTGTCTGCCTTATACCGATTTCGTACTTTGTAGTAAGCCTTTGATGGCAATTCAGAGCCTTGTAGGATAAAAACTTTATAATCATAAAACGTTTCAACCTCTTTTTGTAAAAAAATAAGTAGGTTTGAATCAAATTTACCAAGAGGGTATAAACCAATGTTTATTTCTTTTGATTGTGTTTGACTGATTGTTAGGTTATTTACAGATAAATCTGTTAATAGTAATGTTATTGGTAGCAATAAAGTGAAAAGATAATTCATGACTATTTTTTAATTTCTGAAATTATAATGATTTGAATTATCAAATATAGAAAAAGTATAGCTTAATTGTAAAAAAAAGACGATAGTTTTAATGCTACAGTCTTTTTTAAAATTTTATTTTAAAATTATTTCAAAAACTTTAATGATTCTAGTACTTTAACAAGTATTTTGTCTGCATTAATGGCTTCCTCATCCGTAAATTGAACCGTAAACCATTCGGGTTTCATTTTAAAACCAAATGCAGCTTTTTTACCTTCACTCGATATTATGTCTTCTAAATATACAAACCCTAAGAATGCTTTTTCGCCATTTTTAAAAATGTAAATTTTGCTATATAATGCAGGTACTAAATAAGAGCCTTGAGCACCAGGATCAGATACAAATTGTCGTGATTGGTACCAAGTAATTGTTTTTCCAGTTAAACTTCCAATAGTAAAATCCGAAAAGGTTTTATCCTTTACCCCATTAAATTTTGCTCTTCGATTTTGCTTTAAGTTATCGCTAATTATACCTCGATAATAAATGTCTGGATTTACCTTTTTCTCATTCATCCATTCTTCAAAATCTTTAATTATTTGTTCAAATGACAAGTTTTGAGTATTTAACTCAACAATTTTTATTTTCACATTTTTACCCATACTTTTATCTGTAATGGTTATTTGTGAGTATACGTGGCTACTGTTACTTTCAAAATTTTGAAATTCAGATTGAGCCAAATTTGGGATTTTTATAATAAAATTTCCTTTGGAATCTTTAACTCCCTCTTCCATGTCGGTTTGAATAACAGTAAATTTTGATTTTGAAACGGGTTCACCTTCTTTCCATATTGGTTTTTGGCGAGTAATATATGCATTTTGTCCTTCACTCCATTCGGTAATCGTTTGAACCTCTTTTATCATCTGAGTGTATGATGTAACAACTACTTCAAAATTTTTAATTCCTTTAACTCTTGGGGTGTTGCATAAATCGTTGTAAACCGTTTTATCTCCAAAATCAGTTTTAGCTGTTCCTTCGGGACCTAATACAAATAAGTCGATGCTTTTTTTTCCTACTAATTTGCTCTTTATTTTATCTTTGTCAAAAAAACAGAGCAAGTTATAATTAATAGTACTTAAATAAATGGTTACCGAAAAACCATCGTAATCACCCACATTAGCAGGAATAGGAACAGTAACCCACAGTTCGCCTAAATCCGAACACTTCATTTCTTTAATGTTTTTGGCTCCGTTTTTAACATAGAATGATAAATCATCTTTTTGTCCAAATGAAAAGAGTAGAGATAAGCTAAAAAATAATACTAAAAATAATGCTTTCATAATTGAAGTTTTAAGTTTCAACAAAAATAATAAAATATAATAAAATATAAATAAATAATAAAAAAAACATGAAATTGGATATAAAGGATTAAATAATTAACAATATTGTCAATTTACCATTAATATTTATCAAATTTTTCAGAATATAAAATATACAGATAGAACATTTTAAATGAAGTTTTTGAAAACAACTTGTACTGTAAGCATCACTTATGTGTGCAAAACAGAACGAGAGTGATATTGATTGCTCGTTTTCACTTGCTCTCGCTGAGTTATAGTTATAATAAAATATTGTTTTGCGTATATTTTTATTTACTCCAAATTTTTAATCATTCCAAAGAGCATTTTAGAAATTGTTTCAATATCATCTTCAAATTTTTGAAATTCAATATCAGTGATTAGTTTGTTATCGATTAAGAAGTCCAAAATGGCAGAACATTCATACGCACTACCTCGTGCTACTGATAAAAAGTGTTTGCGATCTTTTTTTTCAAACCTCGAAGACCCTTCTGCAATGTTTAGCATAATTGAAAAAGAAGCCCTTTTAAGTTGATCGCTGATATGCTTATCAAATTCATTATTCGAAATGAGATTATTACAATCATTAGCAAAAAATTTTGCTTTTTGATAAACATGTAATTTTTTAAAATCAAACATGGTTGTTATTTTTTGATATTTATAAAGTGGAATTTTAAAAAAAGTGAGAGTGTTTTCGATTGCTCGTTTTCACTCGCTCTTTCTTAGTGGTAAATTTAATAAAATATTTTTAGTTGCAAATTTTTGTCTACTCCAAATTTTTAATCAAAACAAACAACATTTTGGAGATTTCTTCGAGCTTTGAAAGCAAATTCTCATAGGTCTTTTCATTAATTTTATAGCTTTCGAGCAAATATTCCAAAATTGCAACAGCTTGTTTTATGGCAGGATATATTGATTCATGGGGATGAGGTGTAATTAAAATCATCATGTCAGCTACCGAATACGGTTTACCTGAACCAGAAATTAAAGAGATGAATGGTGGAATTGAGGTGATATTACACAACAATATATTACAATCTACTACTTCGGAAACATTTCGGAAACAATTCGGAAACAATTCGGAAAGGATATTGCTTTAACTTTCGAGTTGATACAAAGTCATCCTGAAATTACAGCCCAACAGATTGCTGAAAAAATTGGAAAAACATCCAGAACGATAGAAAATTATCTGGCAAAACTTTAAGATTCTTTCAAAATAGATAGAAAAGGTCCAAAGATAGGTGGTTATTGGTTGATTATAGAATAAAATGGCAATATGATGGAATTCTGCAAAGAAAAAATCAAAAAAATATGCCCGAACTAAAAAACATAGAATATAGTTAAGGTAAATAAACCCAGAATCAGCGATATAATCGCTGAAACGATTAAATGTTTCTAACTCAATTCGTTGATACGAATTGAAACAAACATTAAATCGGGATTAAACCCAACTAAATCAAGTAGTTCGATTTTTTCAAATCTCCTATTGATTAATTTGGGATAAACAGGAATAATTACAATCAGATGTTTTACTTTAGAGATGCAGTAACTTCAAATAATGAAAAAGAGGTAACCTTCGTACTGTTGAAATAAATAAAGAAGTGAATAGAAAAAGTAAACTTAGTGATAAAAAAGAATGTAATAAAAAAAATAGTATATTTGTCCAGTAATTTAATAAACAAACTGGACATTTACCTAATGATAATTATAGTAATAATAATATGAATGTTACTGATTATATAAGTAGTAAGATAGAAAGACTTCCTAAAGGATATGTTTTCACCTGTTCCGATTTTACTACTGAGGTGAATAAAAAAGAAGCGGTAATAAAAGCACTTAACCGTATGGCATCTACAGGTAAAATTGCAAAACTATCCAAAGGTAAATACTACAAACCAGAAAGTACACCATTTGGCAACCTTCAACCCAATCAGGTACAAGTGGTAAAAGACTTACTGGAAGAAAATGGAAAAGTTACAGGCTATCTCACTGGCTTCAGTATATACAGTCAATTGGGTTTAACTACTCAAATAAGCAATACCATACAAATTGGCAAAAATGAAGTGCGTCCGAGTTTCAAAAGAGAACGTTATACTATTTCATTTGTTAAACAAAAAAACACCATCACCAAAGAGAACATTCCGTTGTTACAACTACTGGATGCCATTCGCTACATTAAGAAAATACCAGATGCCAATATTGAAACATCTTGCAAGAGATTTTTAGCCATCATCAAAACCTTTTCTGAAAAAGAAATCAATACATTAGTTCGTCTTGCTTTAAAATATCCACCAGCTACAAGGGCTTTATTAGGTGCTTTATTAGACAAATTACAAAAAATCAATGCAACAGAACCACTTTTAAAATCATTGAATCCAATTACCAAGTATAAATTGTCTGGTGTTGCAAATATAATATCCACTGCCGAAAAATGGAATATTGTATGAAGTTACACGAAAACAAAACCTTATTCAGACAAGCTGTTCAGTTTACAGCGGATCAAATGAAAATTCCTGCCATTTATGTAGAAAAAGATTATTGGGTTACCTACGCTTTGTTTGCGATTTTTAATAATGAAATTGGAAAGGACACGGTTTTCAAAGGAGGGACGTCATTATCTAAGTGTTACAATATGATAGAACGCTTTTCGGAAGACATAGATTTGGTAGTATTGAGACGAGAGGGAGAAACTGACAGTAAGCTGAAATCAAAATTGAAAGCAATAAGTACGGTTGTTAATGCAATATTGCCTGAAGTAGTAGTTGAAGGAATTACACACAAAAGGGGAATGAACCGAAAAACGGCACACTCTTACAATAAAGAATTTAAAGGTGATTTCGGACAAGTAAGAAATGTAGTAGTGGTAGAAGCGACATGGTTAGGTTATTATGAACCCTGCACTGCCAAAAGTATCGTTTCTTTTGTTGGTAATATGATGCTTAATAATGGACAATCTGAAATTGCTAATGAAAATGGGTTACTCCCTTTTGATTTGCTAGTTTTAGAATCCATAAGAACCATATGTGAAAAAATAATGAGTTTGGTTCGCTTCTCTTATGGTGAAAATCCGATAGAGGATTTAAAGAAAAAGATTAGGCATACATACGATTTACATCAACTTCTAAGACAAAAAGAATTTTTAGATTTTTTCAATTCAACTGCTTTTGATGAGATGTTATTGAAAGTTGCAAATGATGATGTAACAAGTTTTAGAAACAACAATCAGTGGCTGGTATACCATCCAAATAATGCCTTAATTTTCAGAGATTTGGAAGGTGTTTGGGCTGAATTAAAAACAATTTATAGTGGTGATTTTAAAAAATTGGTGTATGGCGATTTTCCGCAAGAAACCGCAATTATGGAAACCTTAAAAATGATTCAAAAAAGAATAAAGAAGATTTCTTGGTCAATAAAAATTGAAGACTAGAATGTGAGATTCATTAGGAAATATTGTGCTAAATTTTCTGGAAATTTTAAACAAAACAATTGACACATTTGAAGATTATCTTGAAAAGCTTGTATGTTCAAATCATGAAGAGTGTCAGGTTAACTAGTGGGGGCAGTCTACTCGATTAGCACAAGTAACTTTTTTGTTTCTGTAAATCAAAAATTTTTCTAAGTTTTACTTTACTTTTATCAAAATCATTAATTGTATCAATTGACTTGAGATTATTGTATAAATCAAAAATTATAAATAAAAAATCATTGCCATAATTATGTAAAAAAGATTTGGATGAATGACTGAATTTTTATGCACATTTTATGCACATAAAAACGAGAGTGATATTGATTGCTCGTTTTCACTCGCTCTCGCTTTCACTCTCGCTCTGTTTTGCTCCCCCTTCATCCCGAATAACAATTTTTAAGTATTGCTTTCGCAATCCTAAAAAATAGTAATTCGGGACTGAGACCCTCTTTCCGAATTAGAAACTCTAAGTGTTGAGCCACTCAACACCAAGAGTTACTTATTCGGAATAACCAACTGAGCTAAGTTATTTGGTATTTGATCATCAATTATTCGTTTAATTAT
>CAZFPO010000144.1:0-6459 GCA_964521105.1 uncultured Lentimicrobiaceae bacterium
ATTAGTTGTGATTTGCTTTTAAATTGTATCTTTGAAATATTGATAAACAGCACACCCTTGCTTAATTAGCATATATTGAGCTGTTTATGTTAGATTTTAGAAAGAAAAAACAATGCTGTTTTCGATAAAAAAACCGTTCAACGAACGGTTTTTTTATTTCTAAAATAGCTCCAATTGCTGCGATTCCATTTGAGGTTTGGTCTCTTTTTTACCATAAAAAATTTCCATATCGCCAAATTGTTTATCGGTTATACTCAAAATTCCTACATGACCTTTTTCGGGTAAACGCGACTTTACTCGCTTGGTGTGTACTTCGGCATTATCCCTGCTCGGACAATGACGCATGTATATCGAAAACTGAAACATCACAAAGCCATCTTTGAGCATGTCCTTGCGAAATTGGGAGTAAATTTTTCGCTCCTTTTTAGTCTCGGTCGGTAAATCGAAAAACACTAATACCCACATAATCTGATATGCATTTAATCGTTCAAAACTCATTTTGATATCTATTTAATCGTCCATTTCGGGATAACTTATTTTTCGTAAACTTCCTTCAAAACACTTGTATAAAGATGCAGTTGTTTGAGATACTCCAACCATTAACGGACTTTTATTTCCATCAATCCGAACATCTAAAACCGGAATTTGCAGCAGTTTTGTTTTGGTTGTTTTTGTTAATTCATAATTTCCTTCGGTTTCGTCAATAATTTGACAAACAATTTTATCAACAAACGGACGATAAGGCTCCATAATATCATCAGCCAAGCAGTACGCATTGTATTTGTTGCGATGATGAATGCCTAAAGTTGGCAACATTCCGCTCGAAACCAAAGCTCGGGCTACAACTGCTCGTAATACGGCATATCCATAATTGAGTAAATTGTTTGGAGGATCTTCCATTCGTCCTCTTAGAAAATCAGGAATTTGTGGAAAAATAGTTTTCCAATAATAAGCTGCTGCTCTGGCTTCATAATTATCGCTGTCGCCACTTTTTACTTGCGATGACCAATAAAGCATTTTTTGCACGTCAACACCTCTACTTTTCAACAAGTAAGCTTGATTTTTGATTTTTGCCTCAATAGTTTGTTGCCATAAACGCTTTTTTAAGGGTTCACTAACATTAATTTGATCTCTGAATCGCTCACTTTGCAAGGTGTTTCCATCTAAATTCAACATCAATCCTTGTGGCATGTGCGAAGAATCGCAAGTAATTAATGCGGCATTGTTTAATAATAAAGATTCAAATACCTTTTGTGTGCAACTGATTTGCCAATGGTCTAAAACCACTACTCCAATATCTTCTATCGGAATGGTTTTAGTTTCCTTACTTTCAATCAATTGAATCACTAATTGATTGTCTTTTATTGAAAGATACGCTGGATTTCCAAAATATAATGTTCGTTTTATCATACCTTAATTTTTTCCGTATTAGTCGGGGGACGACTATCCGCTAATTTCGTTATAGTCGTCCTCCGACTATACCACTCCGACTATACCAAACCAAACTCTTTTGCAATTTCAAAATTTATTAATCCATATTTTTGTTTTCCATAATATTCTTGTATTGATGAAAATTCCCAATCTTCGGAACATTCAACCAAACCAGCCTTAACTGGATTATCATGAATGTAATCAAAACAAACTTTTGGATACTCTTTTTCCGTTGTACTTGAGTTAATCATTGTTCCAAAAGTTGTGTTAAAGTATGATGGTGTAATTCCATCAATACCTGTTATGCATTTTGCTTTAGTTTTTTGTCGGAAAAGGGAACCCGTAATATTTTCTTGTTTTTGGATTGCTCGGGTGTATGATGCCAAAAGAATGCCGATGGATTGGTTTAGCGTATTAGTCGGGGGACGACTATCCGTTAATTGCGTTGTATTAGTCGGGGGACGACTATCCGTTAATTTCGTATTAGTCGTCCTCCGACTATCACGAGGCACCAGCATCAAATGAAAATGATTTGGCATCAAACACCAAGCAACAACATCGGCAAAAGGTAAAATATGGGAATCCATTTTTTTGATAAAAAATAAATAATTAGCTCTCGTGAAAAAAATCTTCTACCGATTGTTCCCTTGGTTGAACACGTGATATAAATATCCTTTGTCGAAATTCATAACATTGGTTTTGTTCAATATGAAAATCAATATTCACCTACCGAAACAATTTGTCCTATATGACTTAGTCTAACTTTAATTATATTATTTATTCCATTTAACCCAAGTCTTAACCATGTTATACTTTTTAATAAATTATTGTTTTCAACATTTGTTTCAAGATGAAGTCTAAAAAAATAATCCTTAATAGTAAATTTTTGCACTCTGAACAGATTCGGACTGATTAAATGATAATTAGCTAAATCAAGTAGGTCGATTTCAGCAGGATTGAATCCTGTAATTTCATTTGGAAATACAAAATATTCGTTTTGTTTCATACTGAATAAGAAAGTCCAACCTTCACTTGTTTTGTATTCTTTGTCGATGATTGGTAATCCTAAGTTTCTCCGACTAACAGCTTCATAAAACGAAACTACTTTTTCTTGCAAACTACCATCTGCGTCTCGATAAATAGCGACATGGTGATTATTACTTGTACTGACAAAATCAACCGGTTGTTTATTACCATTTATGTCCAAGATAAGATTTCCATTTTTGTCTCTCATGTCATGCAAAGGCTCTGCATTGCTAATACCAGATATTGTTACCCTTTTTATGGAAATGTTTTTTTCTTTATTTAACCAAATTGGATTTTCATCCAGGTTTGAAAATGCTTGTTTGGCATTGTCATTAAATTCTTTTAAACGAATTTCAAGTACCTCTTTTATACGTTTATCAATTATTTTTTCTAATTTCAAATCGGGTGAAATGTCCTTTCGTATAGTATAAACTGTTTCATAATTTACTGTTTTTACTTTTTCGGGAACTTGTTCTGTGTGAAGTTCATCAAGCCAAATGGGTTTTTTAGATAAAGTGTTTGCACCTGTAAATGCTTTTTTAGGGTCATTCCCAAATTCGTTTAATCTCTGTAAAAGTGCTTCTCTGTAGAGAGGTTTTGTAACCGTTGCTATTTTTGAAGCATTGAATTTAGCATTTATAGCTTCTTCATTCACTATACACTGTTTTTGGCTTCCATAAACAGTTTCGTTATGCAATTGACCACGAGGAGTAAGTTGCACTTTTTTGCTTACACCGCCTGATTTTTTTGTAGTATTTATATTATGAGTAGCCACTTTATTTTTAGCCTTGATTGAAATCAAAGTGTTTTCCAAATGGCGTTTTGCTTCTGCCCGAAATTCTTCTAAAGTAAATGGTGGTTTGAATAACAGTTTGCCTTTATTGTTCCTGTACAATTCATTTTGCTCTATTCCATATATACTTGAACTTCTATCACTGCGAGCATTTAAATTGTTCAGATATTGGATAAACGAACGCTTTGTGAATGCCACAGTAAGTGCATCCATAGCATGGTGTCGATGATCATTGCGTTTTGTCCAATCTTTGATTTTACGAATTCTATGTCCTTCATCGTTTGTAAATTCCTCCGTCAAGCCAAGGTTTTTATATTTTTCCCAATTTAGTTCTTTCATAACATCAACGAGCTGCCAATCTTCTCTCAACCGATCGGTAATTAGCCCCGTTGTGGAGACGACATATCTCACTAAATCGCCAAGCATAGTTTTGGCATATTTGGCAATATATTGTGTATCACGAAGATCACGGTCAATAAAGCCATCTGGAATGTCTTTTTCTTGCATCTTTAGTTTGTTATATTTTGCTCGTGAAAGAACATTTGTTTTGTGTAAATTTTCAATACGAACTAAATAATTATTCAAACTATTCTCACTACCTGTTTCACCATACTTTTCTTTAATAAAGTCATATGCTGTTTTGTTTCCTTTTTCGATATTGATACTTCTCAATTCAAGGGTTTTATTTGAAAAAGAATCGTCAAATAATCTGGATTGCGGAATAATATGTTCTACATCAAAATCTCCACTAAAAAGTGATGACGGTGAAATGTATGTGTTTGAATATAGCGTTTTATATCCATTATCTTTCAGTTCTTCGTATAATTTATATCGGATAATATCATGTCGACTAATGTACGACAAATTAAAGGGAAACTTTGATAAAATTTCTTTATATTGCTCGTGTAGTCGAGTAGTTTCGGCAATTGATTTGGTTAGTTCTTCCCTTTCTTTGGCATTCTTTTTAAGTTCTCGTGCTAATTCTATACGAATCTCATCAGGTTTCCCGTAATTGTCAATTATTGAATTGATGACATTAATCATCTGATTCAATATTTTCTCAACAACTGGATTTCTCAAAGAATTTTTAGGCAATATCGAGAGATGATCTTTGTATTGTTTATTGTCTATTTCTTCCTTTGTTAAAGAATTTGCAGAATGTTTGTATCCGGCATATTCGCATGCTACATCATATTTATTTCCGGCTTTCAGGTAAGGCAATATTTTCAGGATTGCTTTTGCAGAAAGACTTCCATAATCATCCTGAAAAGTAATATTTCCTAATATTTTTGCACTTTCTCTTTCAAAACCACATAATTCAGAAATTTTATTGATCAATTTTTCATTACCCGTATTAGAATCATCCCCTTCAAAAGAATAGAGCAAATGCCAAAGCTTATACATCACTTGACTATCCAACGGAGCATCAGAATTAAATTTAAGTATTTCGGTATTATAACCTAATGCCTCAAAAATTTCTTCATAGGATTTTATTAAATCAGTGGTTGATTTTTTATCTGAATTAAAATCATGTCCAGTAAGTTCTATAATTCGCTTGTAAGAATCAAATAGTATTGTTTGAGTGAGATTACCCTGTATGCTATTAAAATTCAAATCCAACTCTTTGGGATTGTCGAATAGTAGTTTTAATATATCTGATTTTTTTAGTTCTTTTTGAATGGATAATTCTGATGCTAAAAGTTCTTTTTCCTCCTGATACAGCTCTCGTCGTCCACCAAGTTGCAATGGATCTTCACTTTCGTCAAATAATGTAGCTTCTTTCTTTTTCTTATTTTTATTTCCTTTTCCAAAAACCTCAATATTATTCAATACCTGCCAAATCTTAAATTCCTGAAACAAAAGCGACGAACGGGGTATAACTCGACTCCCAAACGTTTTTATTTTCTTTTTGCCATCAATTTCCACCTCTATTTTTCGGCTTTCAAACTCACAAAAGCTAATCAATCCCTTTTGGCTTTTCAGTGGACGCTGATAGAAGATTACTACATCGCGAATTTCACGTTTTAATTCTTCAGTGAGTTCTTTATGAAACTCTGCTTGTTGTTCCCAAATAGTGTTAAATTCATCTAAATAGTCCTGTCGGTAGAAAACCATATTTCGCAAACTTGCATTAGGATTTTTATCCAATACATCCATTTGATATTCGCCAACAGTTTGTGCCCGATAACTGCCGTCTGCTTTCTTAACCTTATTGAAAAACAACTCTTTACTACGGTCGCTAATTGCTCCAAGATAACCGCTTGAGCTGTTAAGCTGAATATTTATTTGTTGTAAAACCACAACAAGCTGTTCCAAACTCAATTTTTCGGATAGTCCTTTGGTACGCCATAAGAAATTTTCGATTTTCTGTTCGGTAGCAGTTCCTTGTCGTTTTATACCAACCAATTCAGTTCCTTTTTCTTTGAAGGTCTTGGCACAAATAGCCCATACTGCATCGCGCTTTTTCCCTCTTAGTTCTTCCTTCAGTTCATTAGTAAGGAATTCAGGGTAAAAAGATTGTTGTTTTTTGAATACTTTCTCGAACTCATTTTGTAAATCGGAACGATAAAAATCCGGGAGCTGTTTTTTTCCGTTTTTAAGGAGTTGGTAGGAATATTGCCCAGGTGTAAGATTTTCCGCATAAAGCAATTTTGCAATTTCCATTCCATCAATTAGCACTCCTTCTTCTGTGCCTTTAGCTTTTCTGCTACTTTTATAACCTCTCTTTTTGTTTATCATCAATAAGACACGTGCAAATTCTACTAAAGAAATCTCTTCCATAGCAGCCTTAGCTCGCAATCGGTAAGTTTCAAAAGTGGTATGATTTCCGTTTTCTGACAAGATAGTTTCATCGTTTATAAAACCGTTTTCTTTTATGATTTCAATAAGATTTTCGCGTCGAAGTTTGTAACGTTGCAAGTTACGTCGCATACTCCGTTTAAGGGTACGGTCGGCATTTGTGGTAATACTTTTTCCTTTCTCAAAGTTTTGTTGTTCATCAACTGTTAAAGGATTAACTCTAACACCAAGTTTAATTATTGAAGATTTCTCTTCATTGTTTTCTGCTTCATCCACCAATGCCCACCCAATACTATTGGTTCCCAAGTCCAATCCTAAAATTTTTTTCATATATGTTGTTTTATATTTTTTTATTTATATCTTTGTCGTACAATTTAAAAGCAAATCACAATAAGGATTATTCCGTTGTG
>CAZFPO010000145.1:0-1142 GCA_964521105.1 uncultured Lentimicrobiaceae bacterium
AAGGAAGTTTTATGCTTCCTTCTCTTTGATTTTTTTTATCGGACAACAATGTTTTTTAATATTGATTTCATCATTGAGTTTTGATTTTTTAAATTATTGAAATTGAAAGTTCTTTTATTTCAATAATTTTGCAACTTAATTATTAATAAATCAAAAAATGAAAATCAATCAAAAATCAATTACAAAAACAACTTCCATTTCATTTAAAAGATGGAGCCGAAAAAATTATTCAGTTTATAATAGTATTGGTAAAACAGTTAAAATTGGTGTTCTAACGTTATGTTGTTGCTTAGTAGCTATTCCAGCAAAAACAAAAGCTCAGCAACAAGATACAACCACCATGGATAAGTCGTTAGAAATCGAAGAGGTTACTATAACAGCCGACCGAACGCCAATTAATTTATCGAGAACAACAAAAATTATTACAATAATTGCTTCAGATGATTTAAAGCGACAGCCATTGACGAGTTTGGAGCAAGCTCTTCGGGGTGTTGCGTCTGTGGATACTCGTCAACGAGGTGGGTTGGGTGTACAAAGTGATATTAGTATTCGGGGCGGTAACTACGAACAAACATTGATATTGTTGAATGGTATATATTTTAACGACCCACAAACTGGTCATTTTAATTTAAATTTACCTATCGATTTTGAAAGTGTTCGTCGAATTGAAGTTTTACAAGGTTCAGCTACACGTGTTTTTGGTGTTAATTCAATGAGTGGAGCTGTAAATGTAATTATAGAACCTGAAAAATCAAATTTTATTAAATTTTCCGCCATGGGTGGAGATTTTGGTTTATATAAGTTAGGTGCCCAAGCAAATTTTTATAAAAATAATTTTTCACATTATATTTCAGTAAGTCGCTTTGCATCATCTGGTTATATAAAAAATACAGATTTTCTTCAAAATAACATTTACTACATGGGGAAAATGGAAAATAAAAAAATGAAACTTGAATATCAAACGGGTTATAACCAGCGTGAATTTGGAGCAAATGGATTTTATTCACCGAAATTTCCAAATCAGTTTGAAGCAAATAGTACCGCATTAGCAAGTATTAAACTCGAAACCAAATCAAAACTTGTTATTTCTCCTAAATTATATTGGCGAATGAACAACGATAGATTTGAACTTTTTAGGGGAA
>CAZFPO010000145.1:1242-6358 GCA_964521105.1 uncultured Lentimicrobiaceae bacterium
TTGATTTTAAATAATTTCAGTGTATTTGCATCTGCGAATACCTCAATGAGGATGCCAACCTTTACAGATTTGTACTATAAATCGCCCACATTAATAGGCAATGAGCATTTGAAACCAGAAGAAGCTACGACTTACGAAGTGGGTGGAAAGTATATTTCGAAGGCGTTACAAATTCAAATTTCTGCTTTTGAACGCAATGGTGAAAATTTAATCGATTGGATTAAATACCCAGGTGATTCGTTATGGAGAAGTGAAAATTTAACGGATATTACATATCGTGGAGTTGAAATTTCAACTACTCTTGTTCCCGAATTACTCATTCCCAACATAAAGTTTATCCGAAAAACAAGCTTTTCGTATGCGTATATTGATGTGGATAAGTCAAGCCAAGGATTTGAATCTGCCTATGTTATGGATAATTTGAAGCATAAATTTTCGGCATCCCCAACATTTAATATTACTAAAAATCTTTTATTTTCATACAAGTACACTTATCAGAAACGAAATGGAGAATATTTAAAATTTGAGAACGGACGAGCAAAAGGTTTAGTTTCTCATCAACCCTTTTCATTATCTGATGTTCGATTGATGTGGGAAGATAAAAAGTGGAATGCATATATCGAATTAAGTAATCTTTTCGATAAATCGTATTACGATATTGGAAATATTGTACAGCCGGGAAGATGGTTTAGAATTGGTGCGAATTATAGGATAGATATCAGGTAAGTAAAAAAAACAGATAATTTTTACTTTGAAAGTAAAAAAAATCCAGATAATTCTTACTTTGAAAGTAAAAAATATCGGATTATTTGGGTTTTGATTCTAAACTGTTTTTAATTTTATTAATGTAAACCTCAAACTATAGTCTTTCAAAGTGGACTCTGGTAGGAGATTTTACCAACATTCATAGCTTTAAAGTTTTATGCTATCTCCATAAATTTGGCTCATAATCCTTATAATTAACCTAATTTAAGGAATATAATCCTCAAAAAAGTTAAAAAATGAGGATTAATTGATTTTTATTATATCTTTGCGAAGTTAAAATTTTAATTATGATACCACGTTTGTTACAAAGTATAATTGAAAATAAATTAGCTCTAAAAAAAGTACTTATTATTTATGGTGCTCGTCAAGTTGGCAAATCCTCTCTTTTACAAGCTGCTTTTGGAAATAAAAATGATGTAGTATGGCTTAATGGCGAAGATATTGAAGTTCAAATGATGTTTGAAGATTTTTCGGAAATCAAAGTACGAGCTTTAATGGATAATAAATCAGTTTTAATCATTGATGAAGCGCAAAATATTCTTAACATCGGACAAAAACTCAAGATTATATACGATAGAAACACTGAATTTAACATCATTGCAACAGGAAGCTCTTCTTTTGATTTAGCCAATAAAATAAATGAACCTCTTACGGGACGTAAGCTAGAATACTTTTTATATCCGTTATCATTTTCCGAAATGGTACAATATCATGGTTTTATTGAGGAAAAAAAATATTTAAATCATCGGTTGGTTTATGGTTATTATCCCGAAATTGTAAACTCAAAAGGGAACGAGAAGGAATTGCTGAAAAATTTATCATCAAGTTATCTATACAAAGACATTTTGAGGTGGGAAAATCTAAAAAAATCAGATAGAATCCAAAAACTCTTACAAGCAATTGCTTTTCAGGTTGGATTTCAAGTGTCATATTCCGAACTTGGTCAAATGTGTGGTTTGGACAATAAAACTATTGAAAAGTATATTTCTCTTTTAGAGCAGGCATTTGTAATATTCCGACTTCCTTCATTTAGTAGAAATTTACGCAACGAATTAAAATTCAGCAAGAAAATCTATTTCTACGATAATGGAATACGTAATTCAATAATTTCAAATTTTAATCCACTTGAATTACGAAATGACAGTGGTGCATTATTTGAAAATTTTATTATCTCGGAACGAATTAAAGTGTTGCAATATAAATCAATATCTGCAAATCAATGGTTTTGGCGCACTAATGAACAACAAGAAATTGACTATATCGAGGAAATAGATGGTATTTTGTCAGCTTTTGAATTCAAATGGAATTCTAATAAAAAAACTAAATTTCCAAAGCAATTTATGGAAGCATACCCAGCCACAAATAATAAAATTATTACTCCGCAAAATATTGAAGAATTTTTAATGTTTCAGTAAATCCTTGAATTATGTTAAATATGGGGATTATGAAAAAATTCAATTTGATATTATTCTTGACCAGAGTCTCTCACAGAGGACTCTGGTGATAACTTAAATTTTCATTCATTCATTAAATATTTTGATTAAAAGTGATTTTTTTATCTGCAAAAATCATGAAAATCAGCGGTATTCGCTTACCGTATTAATCTTGAATTTCAACTTCTTTTTCTTCTTTGACAAATTTCATACTAACTGGTCGTACGGTATATCCTTTATCTTTTAGATATTGTAAAACCCCTTTTTTACCACCCAAGTGAGCTGCACCAATTGCAACAAAAATTGATTGTTTGCGAATTTGTTTGTCGATTGAGTTAGCCATTCGAACATTACGTTTCCAAATAAACACTTCTTCAAAAACTTTAGGCATGGTTGTATCCTTAGTAAGTTCAACCATTTCATCGAGATTCATTTTCAAGTAGCTATCAATTAAATCGTTCGATTTTAAATCTTGAGTTGAAGTGTCTTTAAGACTATTCATTAGCATTTTTGCTTGTTCTTTAAGCGAAATTTTATCCACAGCATTAATCTGATCTTGAAATGTTTCAATTCCAAGGCATTTTTTATTCAGTTTTCGTGCAATTTTCAATAGATAAGGGTCTAAAGCATCTTCCATTTCTTTGTTTGAAGTGCTCATCATTAATTGAGTAGAGGTGAAAAAAGGTTTCATTTTATTAAACATTATAATATTTAAACCATATTTTTTTTTCACTTCCGATTTTACATAATCATATTCATCGGCACTAAGCAATTTATCCAAAGTTGTATTCATAGTCATGGCACTCATCATGATTTTTGGGTCAACCTCATCTAATAAAATTTCTAAAGCAAAAGCATCACAGGCTTTAATTGCAATTTCAACCGAATCGCTACATTGAAATACACGTTTATCTTGAATGTGAATGGTTCCATAAATATATGATGGTTTTTTGTTTTTTGCACTTGTTATTTCCCATAGCAGTGATTGAGAAAATGTTACCACCGGTAAAACAAAAAGTAGAGTCGAGGTAATGAAGCGTTTAATTTTCATAGTGTATTTTAATTCATTTGTTTTGCAAATTCATAACAAATAATTGAGGCTGCAACAGATGCGTTAAGTGATTCGGCATTGTTTTTACCAAAATTACTAATACTTTTGGGGATTGAAATTCGCTTGTTAATGACCGATTGAACTTCATTACTTATTCCTTTTCCTTCATTTCCAATTACTATAATGGTTTTAGGTTTAAACACAGTATCAAAAATTGAATCACCATTCATAAATGTTCCAATAATTTCATAATCTTTACAAGCTTTATTAAAAAATGAATTTTTATCAATGTAAATTATTTTAACTCGTGCAATTGAACCCATTGTGGCTTGAATAACTTTTGGATTATAGCAATCAACAGTATCTAATGAACAGGCAATATGTTTAATACCGAACCAATCGGCGGTTCTAATAATTGTTCCTAAATTTCCAGGGTCTTGAATTTCATCTAAAAAAATAATTGGAGGTAGTTTATATTCAAAGAAATCAGATAAGGAATATTTAATTTGATTAAAAACTGCTAACATTTCGGGAGGTGTTTGTAATTTACTGATAGTACTCATTTCTTTTTCCGAAACTTCAATATAAATATAATTATATTCAACTATTTTGGGGTTTAAATAGTTTTTTAATTGAAATACCATTGCTGGTTTTAAACCAGTTTCTATTAAATCATTAATAAGTTTTCTGCCTTCGGCAATAAAAAGTCCACTTTCGTCTCGATTTTTTTTGTCAGATAATGACTTAATCAATCGTTGATGCGATTTTGTAAATTGCATGTTAACCCCCACTTATTAGGTGAATAATATCCACTATATCATTTTCTTGAACAATAGGCACATCGTAATTATCTTTTGTAATTAATTTATTATTAACCCTAACAATGAGCATTTTAAAAGTGTAGTTTTTAATTTTTAAAATATCATTAATTGAGATAATTTTTAAATCGGTTTCTAAAATTTCAATGTTGTTATTTAACAATACTTTCATTGCTTTTTCTTTTTTACAAACTTAAATTTTTATTTGCAATGATAGGCATCTCTATCCTATTTTTTTTGAAAACTTACAAAATATTAAAACTTTTGTTACTTTTGTCTCATCACAAATACTACCAATTCAACCAAATTATCATTAAATAAAATTTTATGAGAAAATTATTTTTACTACTACTATTAAGTATTTTTATTCAAAGCTATTCTCAAATAAAAGCACAGAACAACAGCCCATTTACTTTTTACGGTTTTGTTAGAACTGATGCATATTATGATACTCGGCAGATTTTTGAACTTCGTGAAGGTTTGATGCTTTTATATCCATTAAATCAAAAACTTGACCTTAATGGTTCAGATATTAACAATGCTCCTTCATACAATTTTAGTCCAATTGGCACCCGTTTAGGTGTTAAAGTTAAAGGACCAAAAGCATGCGGAGCCGAAACTATGGGTGTGGTTGAGGCAGAGTTTTTTGGAAATTCAAATGCAACAATAAATACATTACGACTTAGACATTCATATTTAAAAATGAATTGGACAAATAGTGAATTGTTGATGGGACAAACTTGGCATCCATTTTTTACTGAAGAAAGTATACCAAACACTGTTTCGTTTAACACAGGAGCACCATTTCAACCTTTTAATCGTTCACCACAGGTTCGATTTACTCAAAAATTAGGTAAATTATCATTACAATTAACCGCTTTAAACGAGCGAGATTTTGCAAGTATTGGACCGTTGGGTGTTTCTAACACATACATGATAACTGCTAAAATCCCTGAAATAACGGCTGGTTTATTTTATAAAACAAATCTTTGTGATTCATCTCTAATTTTATCGATGGGAGTTTTAGGCGAATATAAAACTCTCCGTCC
>CAZFPO010000146.1:0-1167 GCA_964521105.1 uncultured Lentimicrobiaceae bacterium
ATTACCACCTGTAATAGCCGAAAAAGCTAATATTGTGCTAATATCAGTAGTTGTTAATTGCGGTGCCGATAATGAAGTGGTAAAACTCATATCGTTGCTGTACGTTACGTTTACTGCATTGGTTGCTTTAATGCGGTAATGATAGGTTGTATTGGATTGTAATCCTGTTAAGTTGGCATTTATAGCAACAGCCGTTGTGCCTGTAACAGGGCTTTGGCTCACGTTGGCAACATTGCCATAAGTGGTGGTTAAACCCCACTCAAAAACAACGGTACTGCTTAAACCATTGGCATTTACAGTACCATTTAAAGTTGCCGAAAAGGATTGTAAATTGCTTACTGCCTGGTTTGTAGTTGTTGGAGCCAACATTGCACCTGTTGAAGTGGCTGGTAATTTAACAAAACCACCATTGCTTAAATAAATGGTATCGTTGCTAATGGATAATGTTTGTAACTCGTTGGTAAATGAAGTATCAACGGTTGGTTTGTTTTGCACATTTGCCCATTGCACACTGGTAATACCCGATTGTCCGGGTTCAAACATTTGGTTTGTAGAGTTATAAACCATTACATCGCCGTTTTGTATTCCATTTAAATTAAAATTTGTAATGCGTTCGGCAGTTCCGGCAGCAAAAGCATAAAACGAACTGGCTAACTCTAATTGCCCCAAATTTACAAATGGGGAGCTGGGAACGGTTTGATATTCAATTTCCATCCAAAAACCACCATTTTGCCAAGGTATGTTTTCAAAAGCGGTGGAAGGTGCTCCGTTACAACCTGTACCAAGTACATCACGGTTTAATTGTATGCTGATAAAGCCATTGGAGTTAGTGCTATCTTGATGTAAGGCACAATATACTAAAGGACCATTTTGCCCACCTTGTTTAAAGGTTAAACGAATGCTTACTGGTGTGTTTACCAACAGTTGGTTATTTGCATCACGCACAACAGCACTAAAACTAACTAATTGGGGTATGTTGGTTTGAGCAAAACTAAAAAAACTGCTAATGATAGCAATTGTTAAAATAAATATTTTTTTCATGTTAATATGTGTTTTTGTTATTATTTCGATTTTATAATTCTAAATGTTTGTACTTTGGTTTTACTCACTTCAATTTGTAGCAAATAAACGCCAACTGGATAATTTTTCATATCAAACACTTCCATG
>CAZFPO010000146.1:1267-3095 GCA_964521105.1 uncultured Lentimicrobiaceae bacterium
CCCACTAAACTTGCACCATAAGGTGTTCCGGCAATGGGCTGAAAATTGTCGTTGTTTGAAGCCACCGAACTAAAAACAACCCGTTCGAGGGTTTGTGCTTGCGTTGCTGTAATCAATCCGATTACAAAAAACAACATTGTTGCGATTTTTGGTGTTTTCATTTTGTTGTTTATAATTAATAATTTGGTAAATTTTAATATTAATTCACAAATATATGCAAATAATATTCTAATACAAGGATTTTTTCGATATATTAGCGATATTATTTTTTTTGTAAAATAACACGTATAGTTTTTTTTTGGAAAGTGAAGATTAGAGGAATTGTAGTTCGACAGGTGATACAGTGAGTTTATCGAGCTGCTCGCCAACCTATGATTGAGGGATTGAGGTTCGGTATTACTTATATCCCATTGATTGGAAAGATTGTTTTGAGATTGCTTATGGGGTTATCAATCTTAATCTAAAACACTTAATTTTCAAGATAGCTTTAATTATTCAAAATCAGAATATAGCAAATACTTTTTTCGTATTTTCTTAAATTTTTCAATATCGGCACTCCACGATTTGCGGATGTCGTCTTCGGAAACTCCTTTTTCTATTTGTTGTCGCAAAAGCGGGGTTCCTGCGAGTTTAACAAAGAAATCATTGAAAAATAAGTTTTTATTTGGAAAATTCTTATACGTATCCATTAACCAGAAAACATTAATTTCGTTCGTTGTTTTTAACACAGCCGATGCCATTTGTGTAAGTTCAAACCCACGACATTTTAAGTTTAGAAGTGGTGGTTTTTCGGATTTACCAGCAATACTTTTAGGTGTAAAGTAATAATCGCCGATGGCTAAATCGGGATGTCCTAAAACTTCAAATGGTTTATCGGTACCACGTCCAATGCTCATCACAGTTCCCTCGAACAAACATAAACTTGGATAAAGATATACAGATTCCATTGTTGCCAAATTTGGCGAAGGAGCTATGGGTAATTGATAGCGTAATGTATGATTATAGTTGTAAACTGGTATAACCGTAAGTTTACATTTTTCGCCGTTCGACAACCAACCTTCGCCATTAATCATTCGGGCGTATTCGCCAATGGTCATTCCATGAACAATAGGCACTGGGTGCATTCCAACAAAAGAAGAGTATTTTAGGTCTAAAACAGGTCCATCGATAAAATATCCATTAGGATTTGGGCGATCTAACACAATAAATTCCACATTATTTTCGGTACAAGCTTCCATTAAATAGTGCATGGTTGAAATATAAGTGTAAAATCGAGCACCAACATCCTGAATATCGAAAATAATCACATCAACACCTTTCATATCATCTGCACTCGGCTTTTTTGTTTTTCCATAAAGCGATACTATTGGCAAATTTGTTTTTGCATCAATGCTAGTATTTACCGTTTTGCCTGCTTCTGCTTCGCCTCTAAAGCCATGTTCGGGCGAAAAAACTTTAACTACATTTACTTTTAAAGAGATTAAAGAATCAACAATATGAGTTTTGTTGATAAATGAAGTTTGATTGGCACAAATAGCTACTTTTTTGTTAGCCAGTTTGGACAAATACATATCGAGTCGCTCGGCTCCAACTTTAATATCTTTTGGAAAAATATCTTTATTAGTAAGCACTTGAGCATTTGCAAAAAAACAAACAACAATTAAGGCAGTGAAAAATGGAGCAATTTTTTTCATCATACAAAATGGTAAATTAAATTGAAAAATAGGGATTAAAGATTTTTTCTTTAATCCCTATAATAGCAATATTATTTTAAAATTCTTAAAAATTCGAGGGTTAAATCCCAAACTTTTTGAACGGTATCAATTTG
>CAZFPO010000146.1:3195-6317 GCA_964521105.1 uncultured Lentimicrobiaceae bacterium
TCAAATGCTTTGATAAATTCTAAAAAGACATCTTGGTCATCTTTGTGAATGGTGATGTGTGCATATCCTTCACGAGAAATGGCGTTACGCAAATTACCAGCATCAATATAGAACAATCCAGCTTCGAAACGATGAACCAGCTCAAATAATAAGCGGGCTATTTGTTTGGTAGCATTTCCACGACCTTTATTTATATCGTCACCGGAATGTCCACCCATAAAACCCTGAATTGCAACTTTATATGCAACACTATCTTTAGGAGCGTCCATCATTCCATATTCCATTTTCACCACGGTATCGATGCCACCGGCACAACCAATAAAAAATTGTCCTTCGTCTTCAGAATCTAAATTCAACAACATTTTTCCCTTTAACCAGCCGTCTTTAAGTTCTTTAGCACCAGTTAATCCGGTTTCTTCATCTACGGTAAATAAACATTCGATAGGACCATGTTCGATGGTATTATCTGCTAATAAAGCAAGTTGAATAGCCATTCCAATACCATCATCAGCACCCAATGTGGTGTCTTTTGCCACCAACCAGCCATCTTCAACTATTGCTTTTATTGGGTCGGTATCGAAATTATGTTTAGAACTGTTGTTTTTTTCACAAACCATATCCATGTGGCTTTGAAAAATCACAGGAGTAACGTTTTCCTTGCCTTTTGAGGCTGGTTTACGCATTACAACATTACCAATTTCATCACGATCTACTTCGACACCAATTTTTTTAGCGGTATCAATTAAGTATTTTATAATTTTTTCTTCTTTTTTTGAAGGACGAGGTACTTGACAAATTTCGTCGAAATATTGCCAAACTTTTTGAGGTTGTAATTGTGATATTTCCATAATGATGTGTTTATTTAATTTAAAACAAACCTACAATTTTTTTTTTGAAGTAAAGAAAAATTATTCTAAAAAATTACTAAACAGAATTTTGTAGATAGATTATTGATATTGAATTATTTTTTACAATTGCTAGAATTGCTTAACAATAATACTTACTTTTACTCCACAATGGTAAAAAAGCAATGTTTACGGTATGTTTTGTGTTAATATTTCATTAAATCACAACTTTGATATGAAAAAAAATATTCTTTTTCTGTCTTTTTTATTTTTTGTAATTATCTCAATTTCAGCTCAAAACAAAGGTGATTTCCGAATTGGTTTATATGGTCATGGAATAACAAATCAAACCAATGTTCTTCCTCAGTTTGGTTTAACTGGTGAATACTTTTTAAGTCATAATATTAGTTTAAACTACAAATACGGGTTGGGAGTCAATTCGGAGGGTAAAGCGATGGGACACATCAATCCATCAATCCTTGGTCTTGCATTTGCTTCTTACGCCTCAGCTGATTTATTAATTTATTCCTTTTTAATTCCCGAAGGAGTTTGTTATCATATTTATCCTAATAATTTTTTAGAAATTGCACCCTTTATAAATCCTTTGGGTGCCGAAATTAATTTATATGAGGACGCTCCTATTCTGCTTTCCTGTGGATTTGGAGCAAATATACATTTTAAGCCTACTAACTCAATTTCGATTACTCCCAATGTTGGAGCAACTATTATTTATAAGACTGGGGAATTACTTTCAACTTTTGGCTTGTCGTTGAATTACATTTTTAGCACAAAATAATATTTGAAAATTGTTGAAAACTAAAGAATTAATTTAGTTCGAAATTTCCTTAAGTTCCGAAGTGTAATCGAATTGCAAATCCTCATGTAATAGCCCTACAATTTTTTCGATTCTAATCAACTCACGTTGATATATATTTTGTAATGCATTGTCCTTTAGCTTATGTAAATTTAGTTGTTTAAATTTTTTACAGAAGTGAATCCGTAATTGAATTTCTATTTCTTTAGAAGCTGAATAATGTGCATATTTTTTTATCGAACGTTGAATTTTACGAATTGTTTTTTTTGCCAAATACGCATTTTTCAGATTTAAATCCTCGAAATTTTTATCGATATCTTCTTTAATTTCATTTATAAAACTATCTTCTAAGCCAACATAGAAAAGCAAATAGGAAAGCAACTCTTTGTTTGCGACTGAAAACTTAGCTAATTTTAAGCATAATGCTCTCACTTCATCTCTTTCGAGCTGATTAATTTCCTTTCGTATATCGCTAAGAGAAGCAGTTTTCATGAATGTAATGTATTATTTTTTTAATGGATTAAGTAAACTTTCGAGTCCATTAATTTTAATTTCATACATTGTTTGCAATAACACCCCAAGTTTTCCATTTGGAAACCCTTTTCGAGCAAACCATTCAAGATATGAAACTGGCAAATTACAAAGGATAATATCTTTGTATTTTCCATAAGGCATTTTCATTTCAACTAACTGAAGTAAGATATTTGGATTGGGTTGCATAGGAAGTTTTACTTCAAAGGTAAATAATTAAACCTTAAAGTGCAATTAAAATTTTAAATCTTTAATTCCAAACTGAATTTGGGATTAAAGATTGACTTCAGGGAAAAATTTATTTTTTCTTTATAAAGCGATAAATTGCAAAAACAATTATACTAGCAGCAATCGTCTCCAACATTGCAAAAGGACCCCACCAGCCAAAAATATCATATGGAATTTGCTCCAAAGCATATACTTTCATTTCTCCTCCATTAATATAAAACGAATAGAAATGAAAATACTCGTAAATACCAAACAAAGCAAAAAAAGCTGCTATCATAAGCAAATACAACATATTACTTAATCTTTCTTTTAAAGTAAGAGGTTCTTTGGGTTGTGTTAACTCTTCATTTTCAGAGTTTTTCTGATTTGATTCTTGTTCTTCCATAATATTAAAATATTAATTTAACCATCCATTTGCTTAATAAATTACTCATTTTTCAATAAATATTTAATAATTATTACAAATTTAAAAATATAATTAATTACATATTGTTAATTTTTTTTTGAATTAAAAATTTGTGTTTGATTATAGACAAATTTTCAATTTTTATTGTTTGTAATATAAAAATTGCTTTTTTTGAGCGTTAATCACTTTTTTGAACAGTATCCCAATATATTCGTAGTTTGAGGACGACTATTCGTATTTTTCGTTTTAGTCGTCCACCGACTAAACGAAAAAAGCCTGTTGAGTAAACAACAGGCTT
>CAZFPO010000147.1:0-6169 GCA_964521105.1 uncultured Lentimicrobiaceae bacterium
ATGACCTTTGATTTGCGTATTCTATACTTAAATTAGTCCATTTACTCATTATTCATTTTTTTTACAAAGTTACGAATTTTCTGTGATGTTTCAATTTGTCGTTTTCTTGCCTTGTTACTACCTTATGGATTGATTTACTTTTGAAACATCATTACATTCAGATAGCAACTCATTTACAGTTTTATTAAAAACTGGGTGCACAAAATTGGGATAAATTTCGGCTAATGGGAGAAGGGTAAATTTTCGAAGATGTAACCGAGGGTGGGGGATAGTTAGATTTGGAGTTTTTATAATTTCATTGTTAAAAAAAAGCATATCTAAATCGATAGTACGTGATGAGTATGCTTTTTTTACAGGGTTTCTAACTCTTCCTAAGGAGGTTTCTATCTTTAACAACTTTTCGAGAAGTTGAATTGGGGATAAAATAGTGTAAATTCCTACTGTGCGATTAATAAACCATTCGTTTGATTCAAATCCCCAAGGTTCTGATTCATAAAATGATGATATTTTTTCAATTTCCCCAATTTCTTTTTTTATTAATTCTGTTGATTTTTTGATGGTGAAAATTTTATCACCAATGTTTGAGCCTTGTAGGATAATAGAAAAATTCATTTTAATAAATTAAAAAAGCCATCTATTGATGGCTTTAATGGTGTGATATATTTTTATTAGTATAAAATTTCGTTTAATAGAATAATAATTCCAGCAGTTCCTGTAAATTCGTGAATTTGTGGTTTTTGAACTTCTTCGGGTATGGTAGAATTATAACCATATTTTGTGTTTTTAGCATAAAAATAGTCGGTATTAAAAGTAAATCCAAAGCGGTCGGAAACCATTAAATTAACCCTCATCCCAGCATGAAAAACAAATGATGAACGGGTTTCACGTTTAATATCAACGGTTGATGATTGAGATGGTTCTCCGTATAATCTGTATGGATCTACCCTTTCGTATAAAATTGAGCCTTGAGGTGTAAGAGTTCGTTGCATTCCAACTCCACCACAGCCCATAAACGAAAACCACCAGTTTGGCATGGCATTAAAATATGCGTTAACCGTATAGTTTTGAACAATGTAATTATCTAATGTGGCAGTAGTTTTATTATAGTTAAAACGTGGTGTATTTACTCTATTGTCGGCAAAACGGTTGTCAAAAGGTTTGTAATATCCGTGATTAACTTGTAAACCAACACCAAACAAATAATTTATAAAAAAAGCGCCTTCTACCTTTCCATAATAACCAGGGAATTGACAATCTTTTAAACTAACGTTACCTGCTCCGCCAGTAAAACTAATAAAACTGGGACGAATTTCGTAATATTGTGCTTTAAGAGTAGTTAAAATTAATCCTAAAGCAATAGTAAAAAGAATACTTTTTTTCATATTTTGTGTTTTTACAGTGCTAATTTAGAAAATAAAATTTAATAATAAACAATTGTTACGAAAATTTAATTAAAAATGTTGCAAATTGTTTAAAAGATGCTATCAATAGAATCAATTATGAACTAATAACCGCATCCATTTTTATATCATTTTCGGTTGATGGTACAGTGTCAAGTAATTGAAAATCAAAACAAATACCAATTTTAAATGCCTTGGTTTTAGGTAAAAATTTATCATAATATGCTTTTCCTCTACCCATGCGATTATTTTCGTTATCGAAAGCTACCCCTGGAACTAATATCAAATCGATTTCGGAATATTTTATAAAAATTTCTCCATTTGGTTCTTTAATTCCGAATGAAATGCCTGTTTTTAGCGAATTGAGCCCTTCAAATTTGCGTATTTCTAGTTCATCGCCGTTTACGCAAGGAAGTAAAAATTCTTTTGAAATGCTCCATTTTAGGATTAAATCGGTTAAGTCAACTTCGTCATTTAAAGCCCAATACGCCATTACTGTTTTTGCAGAAACGAAAGCTGGATGAGCTTCAATTTGCCGAATAATGTTTTGTGATTGGATTTGGCGTTTTTCTAAACTGAACAATTTTTTTTGTTCTTTTATAAGCTTGCGTAAACGATTTTTTTCGTCTGTTATTAATTGAGGGTCAATAGCTCGCATGTTCTATAATTTTAGTTAAAATAAATTCAGATGCTTTACCATTACCGAAAATTTCAGAAAATTCAAGGTTTTGTTTTTTTGAAAAATTTGAATATTCATCAATAATATTTTGATAATTGGCATCTACAATTTTTGCACAACCGGCATTAACAATTTCAACCCATTCGGTTTCGGGGCGAAGAATTAAAGAAGGTTTGTTAAAGAAAAAAGCCTCTTTTTGCACTCCTCCCGAATCGGTAATAATCATTTTAGCATATTTTTCCAATTGAATCATATCAAAAAAAGAAACAGGTTCAGCTAAAATAATGTTTGTATTTCTTTTAATTTGTTTTAAAAGCGATTGTGGAAGCATTTCGGGTAGTTTTTTTAAGGTGCGGGGATGCAAAGGGATAAAAATTTGTTCTTTGTAATTAGAACTTATGGTTTGTAAGGCATTAAAAATTGAGGTCAATCGTTCGGCAACATCTGTATTTGAATCGCGGTGAACCGTACACAGAATATACTGATTTTTACTGAGATTGAATTGTTCTAATATTTTTGATTTCTGATTTGCTATTTCGGAAAAATAGATGGAATTATCCAACATAATGTCGCCACAGTGATACACTTTTGGATTGTCGATGTGGTAGGGTGGTTGGTTGTTTAATTTAAAACCTTCGTTGGCTAAATTTTCTAATCCCGAAGTGGTTGGGGTAAACAAAATTGTCGAAGCATGATCGGTAATTATGCGATTTAATTCTTCGGGCATCGATTTGTTGTATGAACGCAACCCGGCTTCGATATGCACTACTGGAATATGAATTTTTGAAGCGGCTAAACTGCCGGCAACGGTTGAATTTGTATCGCCATAAACAACCAAATAATCTGGTTTTTCGGTGAGCAGAATGGTTTCAATGCCTTCGAGCATCAATGCAGTTTGTTTGCCATGCGAATTTGACCCGACATTCAAATTGTAATTAGGTTTAGGGATTCCCATTTCCGAAAAAAATACTTCCGACATGTTTGTGTCGTAGTGTTGTCCGGTATGAACCAATACTTCGATAATTTGATTTGAATAAAAATTTTTAATGGCTCGGCTAATGGCAGCCGCTTTAATAATTTGTGGTCGAGCACCAATAATTGTTACAATTTTTATCATAATATAGTTTATAATTGACCCTCATCGGCATAGCTAAAATAGCTGTTTTTGCCAATAATGATATGGTCTAACACATAAATTTCGAGCATTTTGCCTGCGTTTACAATTTTTTCGGTAATTGAATTATCTTGAGTGCTTGGTTTTAAATTTCCCGAAGGGTGATTGTGGCAAAGGATAATATTTGAGGCTTTTTTTTCAAGGGCTTCGATAAATATTATTTTCGGGTCAACTACCGTAGCACTCATTCCTCCAACACTGATATTTTTTTCACCTATAATTTGATTGGCTCTATTTAAGAGTAAAATCCAAAATTCTTCATGCTGCGAATCGCCAATAATACAATTCATGTAGTCGAAGGCACTTTTGCTTGTTGTAATAGCTTTTTTTTCAATCACTTCCGATTTTAATCGGCGGTATCCAAGTTCAAGAGCTGCAACGATGGATATGGCTTTTGCTTCGCCAATTCCTCGATATTTCATCAAATCATTAATAGATAGTTTTGAAATTTCGATTAAGTTGTTTTGATTTTCCCGCAAAATTCGTTGAGCTAAATCAACTGCCGATTCCGAACGATTGCCCGAACCCATCAAAATTGCAATTAATTCGGCATCGGTTAAGGCGCGTTTGCCTTTAGCTAACATTTTTTCGCGAGGTCGATCATTGATATCCCAATCTTTTATAGCTAATCGTTGATTATCGCTCATGGTTAGTGCATTTTTTGACGTTTGATAAAATAGGGCATCAATATTTGATGAAATCCTTTGTTTATATCGGCTTCAACAAAATCTATTTGATATTGTCCACATTTTAATTTCAATTCTTCGTAAAATGCCGACATCGCTTTGGTGTAAGCTTCTTTAACTTCGTTTGGGTGTAGTTTAAGTTCTACTTTCGTTTCTAAGTCAACAAAACGGTAGGGTCGATTATTAAATTCAAAGTCGAGTTCAAGGTTTTTGTCAACCACATGAAAAAGAATAACTTCGTGTTTGTTATGACGCAAATGTTGCAAGGCATCGTAAAGTTCTTCTTTTTTTGTTAAATCGTCGAACATATCGCTAAAAATTACAACCAAAGAACGCCGGTTTATGCTCTCGGCAATTTCGTGAAGAGCTTTTGTTGCCGATGTTTTTTTCTGTTCTTCTGAAATTGCAGTATCGAGCAATTTTTCGAGCTCATTAAAAACATATTTTTGGTGTATGGATGATGATTTTGCTGGAGTGCTTAAATCAATTTTTTCGTTAAATAAACTTAGTCCAAAAGCATCGCGTTGCCCTTTCAATAATTGAATGATGGCAGCCGCAGCATACACCGAAAAAATTAATTTATTGGGATTTTCAAAATTTTGATTTTCTTTAACAGGAAAGCCCATCGAAGAAGAGGTGTCAATAATTAGCCTACATCGTAAATTGGTTTCTTCTTCGTATTTTTTCACAAACAATTTGTCGCTGCGAGCAAAGAGTTTCCAGTCGATGTGTCGGGTAGATTCTCCTTGATTATACAAACGGTGTTCGGCAAATTCAACTGAAAAGCCATGAAACGGACTCTTGTGTAAACCTGTTATAAAACCCTCAACCACTTGTTTACTCACGAGCTCTAAATGGCTGTATCGCCTTAATAATTTTATGTCGATTTGTTGTGCCAAGTTTTGATATAAATATTATTGATTAATCAAATCATTAAAGTTAGTGCAAATATGTAAAAGTTGTAAATTTAGTTAAATAAATCTATGAGTGTTTTAAATAGATTTCAGAGCATAAACAGAAATCCAAAATACAAGTTTAATGAGGTTAATAGTTTTCAAAATATTAATAAGATCTTATTGTGAATTTTATTCATTGATATAATGTATTTAATTATTTGTCAATTAGTTCGGATAAAATAGTTTCGAGATGAGAATCTAAATTTCCTTCAAATACTGTAAAAGGAATTTTAAGTTCTTTCAATATTTGAGCAAAGCGCTTATATCCATTTTCATCTCTTAACTCAACCCATTTAACTTTAAGTTTATTTGCTTGTATCTTGTTGAGGTCTGAAAGTTTATCAGCAACAAACACATCGCTTTCGCGAGCAAAAATTGCGTCTGCACTTTCTGGATTCCCTCTCCCCATCATTTTTACTTCGCAACGATAGTATGTATTTCCATTTATTAGATAAAAGTCCACTTCTCTCATGCTTTCTGGAATTTTGCTTTGGTCAAAATGTTTAAATGGTACATTGTATATTTTACAAAGAGTTGCCATTAGATATTTTTCGACCCTTTTGCCAGCAGTACTCCAAAGTCCACCACGAAGTGCGGAACGTTTAACAGCAAGAGTGTTAATTACGATTAAACTTTCATTTATGTTAAGCTCAACACTTACTCCTCTGAATTTTATTGTCAATGTTAAATCAATATCTGGCTGGCTTTCAATTAAATTGCTTATTGATTGGTATAGTATATCATAATGTTCATTTGAAGCGTCAATAACAATTTCCTTTGAAGCAGAATTATACATATTTGTAATCGTTTTTTTGTTTAGTCCTGAATTTATTGCTATATCTTCAGAACTCAGCTTTCGTTTTAAAAAGGTTTGCTTGTACCAGTCAATTGTTACATCTTCGTTAGCCAATTTTGCTTCTATTACTTTTTTGAAAAAATCTATTGCGAATTGTAAAAACTCCGCATTTATTAGGGCAACAACTTCAATTCTATAGTCTTGCCCTTTAATAAGTCTTTTAATGATATTTTTAACAACTTGATCCGTTAATGTCATTTTACTGTTTTTATAAATTGTTCTAATGTTAAGAATTGCGTTTCTTTTTCTTTGAAAATGTCTGCTTGTTGAGATTTTAATATCATATAATCAAAGTATTTTGTTTCTTGTTCAGTTAGGAAAAACTTTCTTTCTAAGGCGTTTGCTGTTTTTCCAACTGTTCCACTACCACCAAAAGGGTCAAAAATCAAATCTCCTTTAAATGAATAATATTGAATTA
>CAZFPO010000148.1:0-6162 GCA_964521105.1 uncultured Lentimicrobiaceae bacterium
GACCTTTAACGTTGCTATTTGTAGATTGTCCAAATAGACTATTATTTGTTCCAAAAACAGCACTAAAAAAAATTGCTAGTACTACTAATTTGTATAGCTTTATCATTTGTTTATCAATTTAAACCTTAATTAAATCTTAATTTTATAATCTTGTGTGTTAAAATATATATTTTTTGCAAAATAAAAAATAAAAGTACAATATATTTTATACAAAGTCAATGCTTTTAGTGTTTTTTTTTAACATATTTGTTAAAATTTTTCGACAAACTATTACGGCTCTATTTGTAAGTAAAACAAAATCAACGGCATACAATGTTTTTTGTTGAAATTAGTTATACTTCTTGGCTAAATTAATATTAGATATTTAAAGGAAATTAGGGAATATTTGTTAAAAACATTAAAGTTGTTTTAACAAATAAAACCGATTCTTAATTTTGAAATAAGAATTTGGCAATATTAATTTTTTAGTTGCTAAGATTTAATCACAAACTTATTAATAAATAGCTCATTGTTAATTGATTGATTTTATAATTATCAATTTTTAAATGACTAAATTTAAAGTAATGAAATAATTATCCTCACCAAAAAACTTTGTTGCAAATAATATAAAAGTCGAAGCCAACAAAAAAATTAAGACTAATATTTAGCAATTTTGCTTGATTATTAAAAAATAAAGGAATATTCTAAAACTCCTTATTTAGTTTAAATTTTGAATTATTGGATTAAAGTGGTCTTTAATTATATCTTCATAAAACTCTTTCATTTCTTTGTTATTTTCCATCAAAAAATAAATTTTTGCTCGATGAGATTCAATATCCGTACGAATTTGTAGAATTTTATTCATGTAATCGGCGTGAATTTCGGATATTGAAGCATTTAGTGTTTTCAACATTTCAGCTTCTGATTTTGAAATTTTTTCATCACAAGTTTTTATTGTTTGCTCCATATTAATTTGATATTCAGCTTTAATCTTATGAATTTTTTTACGAAAAATGTAATTCATTAACACTATACATAGTGCGATTAAAAAGCTAAATAAAGCAGCAATAAATACTAAATTTATACTTGAAATATTTGCATTTTCATGAATGGAATTTTGCGAAAAGCAATTTAATATCAGTAATAAAAAACTGAAAATGAAGATAATTTTTTTCATAAAATATTAATTTTGATTTACAAAATTAATAAAAAATTATGAATTAAATTAAATAAAATTAAAATTAACAAAAAATATTTTATCTGTTAATTATTTTTGAAATGATAATATCCGCTTGAAGATTTGAAACTATGTTCACACGAGGTGCAATAGGCGGTAAGTTTTCATTCACTTCGTTTTCAAAATCACCACATAAAATTAGATTTCCGAAATTTTTTATACCTATTTTATCAAAATCGCCCCAGCCTGCTAACCCCGATGCTGAAATTATTGTCTTTTCGGGAAAGTGTGTTAATACCGTTTCAATTATCATTTGTTTTTGATCGCTTTTATCGAACGCTTCTACAATAAAATCACAAGAATAAAAGATGCGACAAATATCATCGGGAGTTAGTTTGATATCGTGAATTTCGATATTACAATTTGGGTTAATGAGCTTTAAATTTTCTTTCAAAGAAATTACTTTTTTTTTGCCAATTTGATGATAAAAGAAAAATTGTCGATTCAAATTTGACTCAGCAATGGTGTCAAAATCGGCAAGAATCAGGTTGTTTATTCCTACTCTTACAAGCGATGAAGCACAGTTTGAACCCAGTCCACCACAACCAGCTATTCCAATTCGGTAAGATGATAATTTTTGTTTAATTTCTTCAAAAATCATTTTATTTATTTTTTACAAAAATAACAAAATTATTCTTGTACTATTTATAAGGAAATATAAAAATCGGACATTGTTTTTTTATACATCTCAGCATAACTTTCATCGCTGTTTTTAAGTTCAAATTTTTTGATATTTATTTCACTCAATTTAAACGACCAGGAAGAAATTATCAATGAAATAGGTTTATTTGGTTTATCCGAAATTTCAATTTTAATATTGCAAAATAAATTAAATTTTGTCGCTTCTTTTGAATAAATTGAATGCATTGAATTAGGTAAAATTAGCCAAAATGAGCCGTAAGAATTTAAATTATTAGTAACGGTATTACATAACTCCGAAAAATTGAGTGTTTGATGATGATGAGCTATTTGTTTTGATTTTGTTTCAGGTAGTAGTGAATTTGTATAATAGGGCGGGTTTGAAACAATCAAGTCAAACTTTTTTTTGGAATTAAAATTCCTTGCATCTTTTAACGTAGCTGTTAAACGATTTGACCAAGGGGAATTCTTAAAATTTTCATTTGCTTGTTTCACCGAATTTTCATGAATATCAATTCCTACAATATTTGCATCACAACGTTGAGCTAACATTAAGGAGATAATTCCGCAACCACATCCAATTTCCAGAATGGCATCCACTTGTTCAACATGCGTTAATGCACCAAGAAGAACAGCATCCGTACCAATTTTCATACTCGAACAGGAGTGATTTATTCCGAATTGTTTAAAACGGAATTCATAATTCATGATCCACTAATATATAATTCAATTAAACCTTCTGGAGCTTCAATTTCAATGGATTTATTTTTTCTATCCACCGATTTAAAAAACTTATCAATTACTGGTATAAGAATTTCGATGCCCTCATCGTTTAAAACACTCATAATTGTTTGACCAGGATTATCATAAAAAATTTGAACTTTTCCAATAGTTCCATACTCTTTGTCTACCACTTGAAATCCAATCACTTCGTGAAAATAAAATTTGTTACCACTCAATTTTGGCAACATATTAAGAGGTAAATAAGCCGCTGCATTTATTAAAGAAGATACTTCTTCCGCACCAAAGTTATGGAAAGAGACAATAATATTAAATCTGTTTTTAATTTTACTGTTATCAATCATAAAAGGAATCAGTTCTCCTTGAATTTCAAGAAGAACTGATTCAATATTGTAATAAATTTCAGGAGAATCGGTGTCTAAAAATAAAATGACTTCTCCTTTATAACCAAATAATTTAGTAATTTTTCCTAAATAAAAGCAATCATCGATCGCTATCATCTCAGATTAAATTATTCGGGAGCTTGTTCTGTTTCGGCAACAGCTTCTGGTGCAGTTTCTTCAACTTCTGCAACGGGTGCTTTTGCTTCAACAACTTCTTCTTTATTATTTTGTTTAGCTTGAGCATCAAGTTCTTTTTGACGTTTTTCGGCTAATAAGGCTTCGCGAGTTTCATTAACTTTTACTTCCGCTTCAAGTGCTTTCTTTTTCTCATTTTTGGCTTGCAACTCCATCTCTTTTTCAAACTTACTTAGGTTAGCTTCTTTTTCACTTACCCATTTTGCAAATTTTTGTTCCGCTACTTCCATGGTAAAAGCTCCTTTATTAACTCCACCTATTAAATGATGTTTGTACAAAACGCCTTCGCGACGTAAAATTGAACGAACGGTGTCAGAGGGAGAGGCTCCAACGCCAATCCAATACATTGCTCTATCAAAGTCTAAATTAATTTCAGCAGGATTGGTCATAGGGTTATATTTGCCTATATTCTCAATGAAACGCCCATCACGAGGTGCTCGACCATCTGCTACTACTATTTGGTAAAAAGGTTTACCTTTTTTGCCGTGGCGTTGTAATCTAATTCTTGCTGGCATAGCTTTTTTTTATTGGTTTTTAATTTTGAGTTTGCAAAGATATAAATTATTTCTTTATAATTTAGTTCTTTACGATGATTTTTTTATTTTTTTCAGCAATACGATTCCAATTCTATGTTTAAATTTTTTTTCATCGAGGAATACTCTAACGACAATTAAGAATTAAAAAAATTTATTTTATGTTTGGTTGAGTATAGATATAAACAAAACCTATTTGATAAAAAAATGGGCAGAGCGGATTAAAATATATTTTTATGCGTATTTTTGTTCAAATTTTAATTAGAATACGATGAAGATGCCCAAGATGATAAAAAACAAGTACTTTTTGACTTTTATCATATTTTTTATCTATATGCTTTTTTTTGATTCGAACAATCTGATTCGTCAGTTTGAGTTAATGAAAGAGCTTAAAGGGGTGGAGGTAGAGCGGAAATATTATATGGAAGAAATTAACTCGAATGTTTCAACTACCGAAAATTTATTGTCGGATATAAAAAAACTTGAACGTTATGCTCGCGAAAAATTTCTAATGAAAAGGTCTGATGAAGATGTTTTTATGATTGTACGACCAAAAGTTGAAGAGGAGTTAGAAAAATAAATAAAATTTTTTTTTATCGATTGATTTTTAAGAATTCTATCAAATAAAAAACCGAGATAAGGTATCTATATCTCGGTTTTTCTAGTGTTCCAGCTGGGATTCGAACTATTAAGTTATATTGCTGATATATAGTAGTTTGCAAATTCATTTTTCATAATACCACCTCAAATATCACCGATTTTTTCAGTATATTTTGCACTTAAATGAACGTCTTTTCTCTCTTACACAAAGATACAAAATTATTCAATATTGAAGCAAAAAATCTACTTTTTTTTACTTTTCCCACAGTTATATAAGTCCAAAAACCACTCTTAAGTAAATACGATCAATCTTATTTAGGCGCCAACACCACATAATTCTAAACTCCTAAAATCCGTATCAATTTTTAAGTGTTTAATTCGGTACTTGCAGTAAATATTAGCATTTTAAGTTTATCACAATAGCAAAAGTGCCATATGGTAAACGACCTATGCACACTGCCGAATATTAATCATTTAGCTCCTTCAAAACATTTACACATTGATCTAACCATTTTTTTTCTTCTTCTCTCCATTTTTTTTCATCAAGTTCAATTGATTCAAAAGAGTTATAATCAATAACATCACCTTCATTGTTAGTTAAAGCAATCGTCGTTTTTGACTTTTGAAATCCAAAAAAAGGACATATTGCTTTCTTTTTTTCATTAAATAGTAAACAATGAAAACCAATTTTACCAATTCCATTAATGCAACATGAAGGATTTTTTTTTTCTTTATCTTCATTATAAAGGCAAAAGCCTTCTATTAAAACATGCGACCAATTCATAGCTTAATTATTTTGGTATATTGTTATATGTATGCGGTATAATATTTTCCCATGTCATAGTTCCATCACTATATCGTCCAATTGCTCTCCATTGTTTATTAATTCTAACAGAATATACATTATCGAATCCCTTTAGTTTTTCAAAATTTAGTGAAGGATGATTTGGGTTTGATTTAAACAAATTATATTGCTTGTTTGCTAACTCTTGTATATTTTCAGGCAACTTAATATATGATTTCCAAAATCCTTTGGTTGTAACATTAAGAATAGACCTTGGAGCCGCTCCTACACTTCTGGTAATTAAAAGACTATTCTCCTTAACTTTAGTCTTTGTAATTGCTGATTCAGTTGTAGCCGTAATTTTTGCTGTAGATTCAACTATAGGTTTTGCATTTGCTACTAGAGGTTTATTAGACCCTCTTCCACCTGCAATCCCACCAGCAATTAATGTTCCTGCCATTCCTAAGGCTGTCCCAATTGAGTTTGGATCCCCACGGATAACACCCTTTGCCACAGTGGTGACATTTTCATAACCCTCTGACCATGTGCAATAAACATCATAAGGTGCAAATAAACGAGCAGGGTCATTTATAAATGATTGAACTCTATTCGATAACATTTGAAATGGTGTTGACCATGAAGGTGTTTGATTTAATAATCCATTTGTAAATTGAATAGTACTATTATTTGGAATACCCACTTTTTCAGCAATTTTTCTTACTATATCTCCATTAGAAGGCATTTCTGTTAATATGCCACTTCCATTCAAATCAGGATTGTTTTCATTTTTAGAAACAGGCTCCAACCCATCCAAATCGATGTAACTTATCGGTTTATTTCCTGCATACTGATACGGCGTATAATATGGATATTTAAATTGCAAAGCATCCACACTCACAAACCTACAAATCCAAGCCGCATAGTACCTTGCACCATAGTAATAAAGCCCTGTTTCTTCATCACGCTCCTTGCCCACATACTTGTAGCGTTTAAGACTTACTTCCGTTTCAGTGCGTCCAGAACGGTATGATGTTGTGCCAAACGGATGATACTCCTCGTAGCTGATAATGG
>CAZFPO010000149.1:0-3432 GCA_964521105.1 uncultured Lentimicrobiaceae bacterium
TTTTCCGAATTTCTAATTGTTTTATCATTTTTATCAGCCTAAGGCTGGCACGCCACCGTCTTGCCGCTCCGCCAGCTGGCGGATTGCCATTGCCACCTCACGAATTGAGCAATTTTAGTGTTTTTAGATTTTAAAGGAATCCTCACTCCGTTCGGTTGTATCTATTTGATTACGCTATCGCGGTGTGTTCCTATGTTTGTATATACTAGTAAGCAAAAATTTTTCAAACTGTCATTCACTCTTTATTTTCAAAATTTTGAATATCTTCTCGGAAAGACAATATTTTTTATTTTTTGAGGGGAATCTCTTCAAAAGAAAATTTTTCGGAGTATTTTATGTTTGAAATTGGCATAAACGAGTCTGTTTATTTCACTGAATTGTAATGAAATTTTAAAAAAATAACAATTAAAAAAATTGAATCAACCTCTTTCTATTATAAAACCTGAAAACGTTATAAAAATTCAGTATTAAGTGTAAATGTTGAAAATGTTTTGGCATACCCACTAATTTCTACTCGGTTTCCTTTATCAACACAAAACAATGTACCTTGACGTTCGGATAACTGCTTCGCGATTAAGGTTTTTTTCTTTAATTTTTCGCCCCAGTATGGAATTAAGGAGCAATGAGCTGAACCAGTAACAGGATCTTCTAAAATGGAAGATTGAGGAGTGAAATATCTTGAAACAAAATCGCAATCATCACCTTTGGCGGTTACAATAACTCCACCCGGATCTAAATTAATTTGGTCAAAAATTGATGTATTGATGATGATTTTTTTAATGTCCTCTTCTGATTCGTAAACTAAAACATAATCTCTTGATTTTAATATTTCTGTAGGTTTTATGTTTATTGAATTAAGAATAATTTCTGATATATCCGAGCTGATAGGTTTTCTTGACGGTAAATCCAAGCTGTATAAATTTTGATTTACGTTTACCAATAATTCGCCACTTAACGTATCAAATTTTAGACAATTTTCGGGATGGTTTAGTATTGTTTTAAGAACATGAGCTGTGGCTAGCGTTGCGTGTCCACATAAATCCATTTCAATTTCGGGAGTAAACCATCGCAAATGAAAATGAGTACCTTTTTGAATAAAAAAAGCGGTTTCTGAAACGGCATTTGCTTTAGCTATTTTTAATAATAAATCATTTTCGAGCCAATATTGTAATTCAACAACACAGGCTGGATTACCACCCTCAAGCTGCTCGGTGAATGCATTTATTTGATAAACAATAAGTTCCATAATTGAAATTTTTAAGTATTCTTACTACTCATCTGATGAGTTGCGTAAATTAAAATACAATATTACAACATCAACTTTAGTTAGTGTTAAAAAGTGGAGCCTTTTTTTTAAAATTCAACATTTCATACCTAACGGCAAGAATTTTCAGGTATCTTTTAGGGTTTTTCCGATATCATGTCCCTTCGGGACAGTTATTGAATAAAACAAAAAAATAAAGCATAATTTTTTATTGCTGGTGCTACAATCACAAAAGGATTGTATCTTTATCGCTTGAAAATTGGCGAAGTAATTTATACCGGTAAAATTGTAATTTCAAACTAATATTTTAAGCAGTGATTTTTAGCAGTAGTGTATTTTTAGTTTTCTTCTTACCCGCACTGCTCCTTTGCTATTACTTAGTTCCACGAAAGCTGAAAAATATAGTATTATTAGTTTTTAGCATCTTTTTTTATGCTTGGGGAGCACCAAATTTCATCTTTGTGCTTTTGGGAACTACCTTTGTCGATTTTCATCTGGTAAAATGGATGGATGCTTCCACGGATAAATGGAAACGGCGATTACTGTTGATTTGTTCGGTGAGTATAAATCTGGGCTTGCTGGCATACTTCAAGTACATGAATTTTTTTATTGGCAATTTTAATTCCATACTCGAAATATCAGGAATTGGAGCTGTTCCATTGCTAAAAGTAGTAATGCCTATCGGAATCTCATTTTATACTTTCGAAACCATCACTTATGTAGTGGATGTTTACCGAAAAATACATAAACCTCTCAAAAATTTCTGGGATTACCAATTATATATTATTCTATTTCCTAAACTTATTGCGGGTCCAATTGTAAGATATCATGAAATTTCGGATCAAATTACCGACCGAAAACAAAACGACACTTTTGACAACCGCTTAACAGGATTTCTGCGGTTTTGCTTAGGGTTGGGTAAAAAAGTTTTAATTGCAAATACGGTTGGCGAATTTGCCGACACCATTTTTAGCACTAATCCCGAAATAATGAATTCACTCACCGTTTGGCTTGGTGTTTTAGCTTATACTTTCCAAATATATTTCGACTTTTCGGGATATTCCGATATGGCAATAGGTTTGGGATTAATGCTCGGCTTTAAATTTCCCGAAAACTTTAACAATCCGTATATTTCGCAAAACATAACCGAATTTTGGCGTCGTTGGCACATGACTTTGGGAAATTGGATGAGAAATTATCTGTATATTCCGTTGGGTGGGAATAGAGTTTCTAAACACCGTCTCTATTTTAATTTGGCTTTCGTATTTATAGTTTCTGGTTTTTGGCATGGAGCTGCATGGAATTTTATTGCATGGGGTGCTTATCATGGAATATTCCTAATTGCAGATAGATTGTTTTTAGAAAAATTACTGCAAAAATCAGGTAAATATATTTCTATTATTTTTACATTTATTGTGGTAATGATTGGTTGGGTGCTTTTTAGAGTAGAATCAATGGAACATTTTGCCACTCTTTTTGTGAAAATGCTTGCATTCGACTTTCATCCCGATTCATTCTTTGTTCAACAAAAAGTGATTTATACTCTTATTATCGCTGGATTTTTCGCATTCTTTTGTTTTAATAAATTTACACAAAAAGTGCAAAATTACGTATATGGTTCATCTAAAAATTCCATTTCGCATTTCGCATTCTCTATGTTAGCAATGATTTTAATGATTATATCGTTGGGAAACATTCTATCCTCTGACTTTAATCCATTTATTTATTTCAGATTTTAGAATATGAAAAAAGCAAGCTTTTATATAATCCTTATCACCCTTTTTATTCCATTATTTGCGGGAATTTTTAAAATGATGAAAGAAAAACCACTCGAAGGAGCAGTTGAAAAACAAGAAATAAAAACCTTGAAATATTTTACATGGACACGATGGTTTGATGAACGTTTTCAAAAAGAAATGGAAAAAACTGCTTCCGAAAATACTGGATTTAGGAAGGAATTAATTAGAATTGCTAATCAATTAGATTTCAATATTTTCAAGCATTCAAACACTCGAAACGTTGTTATTGGGAAAGATAATTATCTTTTTGAAAAAGGGTATATTATCGACTATTTAGGGCGGAATTTTTGTGGAGAAGATTACATTAAAGAACAATCAATGCGTATCAAGCGCATTCAAGATGAATTTTTAAAACAATATAATATTCAT
>CAZFPO010000149.1:3532-6039 GCA_964521105.1 uncultured Lentimicrobiaceae bacterium
TGGTTAGCAACTGATACTCTCTTAAAATTCATAAAATCAACCACAAATTATGACATTGCCCTGCCCATATGGAAAAAAATTGATTCTACCGACTCTTTAAAAGATGTTGATTTTGACATCGAAAAATCAATGAATCTGCTTTATCCTTTAAAACATCAGGTTTTAGCATATCCAACCATTGAATTTGACACTGTAAACAAGCAACGTCCTATGGTACTATCAATTGCCGACAGCTATTATTGGAGTGTTTTTGACAATAAAATTCCACATAGAGTTTTTGGTAATACCGATTTTTGGTATTATAATACCACTGTATTTCCTGATATATGGGGAGATAATGCCCGTTATGTGAAAAATTTAAACCAAAAGGAAGAAATTTTAAAACAAAATGTAATTCTTGTTATGTTAACCGAAATGAACTTATACCGTACCTTTTGGAAATTTGAAGACACCGCTGAATCTATCCTAAATATTAATCAAATTCCATCTGAATTATTTGTAACTTCACGAAATATTTTATTTAATGACAATCATTACAATGAAGTTTTAAACTATTCCATTACTCGAAATCTTCCATTTGATGAATGTCTAAAAAAATTATCCACATTAATTATTCTTTCTAAATATCATCCAACTAATTACATAGCTAAATCTTTCTTAATTTTGAATTATATTATTTACTTTAAATCCGATACAGAAATTATGCATTCAATCGAAGAAAAAGCAAAACTTAAAAAAATATCCATGGCACAATCCATTTTTGATGATGCATTATGGTGCTATGAACAAGATGTAAAAATCAGTCAAAATAAAATCAATCAATAAATGCTTCACCATAGTTTTTTTGAAAATTATCAGATTATCCTTTTTTACACCTCCATTATTTTGATGGTGGTATCACTGGTTTTATTTCAATCCGAGCAGTACAAAATTTCAACCCTAATTTTATTTTCAGGCTCATTGTTACTTGGAATTTTTCTGGCTTCCATTAATCCATACTTAAATTATTGGGATGAACAATATCATGCTTTAGTAGCAAAAAACATGTTGGAACATCCTTTTACACCCATGCTTTTTAAAAACCCTCAAGTTCCATACAATATTGAGTTGTGGACTGGGAATCATATTTGGCTACATAAGCAACCACTCTTTTTGTGGTTGATGTCGATTAGTCTAAAAATCTTTGGTGTAAATGCATTTGCTGTCCGCTTTCCTAGTGTTCTATTTCACGCATTAACGATTTTTTTGATATACCGAATTGGCTCTTTATCTCACTCAAAAAAACTTGGTTTTTACGCTGCTTTCCTATATACCTTTTCGTTTTACATGATTGAATTAATGGTTGGTTGTAAGGTTTGTGATCATAATGATACAATATTTATCTTTTTTGCAACCGCTTCGTTCTGGGCATGGTTTGAATATCAAGAAAAACCTTCGTTGAAATGGATTATTGCAATAGGATTATTTAGCGGTGGTGCCATGTTGACAAAATGGCTTGTTGGACTTTTAGTTTATGCGGGATGGGGCTTAACTACTTTGCTGTCTAAAAATCTACGCTTTAATTTTAACGCATACTTGCAAATCATTAAATCATTTGCGATTACATTATTAGTTTTTCTGCCGTGGCAAATTTATACGTTTATTACATTTCCTGCCGAAACGAAATTTGAATTTCAATACAATTCACGCCATTTTACAGAACCCATAGAAGGTCATGGTGGAGATTGGACTTTCCATTTTAAAAGTATAAATGCTTTATATGGTGAAGGTGACTTGGTTCCATGGATTATTTTAATTGGTTTAATTCTCTTGATTTTTTTATTGAAAAATAAGCAACATAAAATCTTTATTTTTGGAACAGTAATTTTAACTTATCTTTTTTACACTTTAGCAAAAACTAAAATGGAGTCTTTTGGATTAGTAGTTTCTATCTTCGTTTTTAGTGCACTATCTATGTTTTTTGTACAATTTGAACAACTTCTTTTGAAAATTATTAAGAAAAAAAATATTGTTCTTTTTTTAATTACTCCAATCCTTCTCTTTACAGCTTATCTAAGTTTGAATTTAGAACAAATTCATTATAATCATACAATGTTAGTACCTGATAAAAATCCAACTCGAAATTTAAAAATGAAAGAACTCGAATTTATTAACATATTGCCAAATTTAGTTCCAGATACTTCCACAGTACTTTTTAACGCTCCTTACATGTCCGAAATACAAATTATGTTTTTCACAAATTACAAAGCTGTTTATCAACATATACCAAGTGAAACAGATTGTATAAATTTGATTCATAGTAAACAGAAATTTGTTGTTTTTGATAACGGCTATCAAGAAATGCCAGCTTATCTCGCCGAAAAAAATATTCCTATCATCAAAAATCCATTATGGCCAATTTACTAATAAAAAATATTTAAAATGAATACATTACGCTCTGTAAAAGATGCTGATTTAAAAAACAAAGTGGTTCTTGTTCGTGTCGACCACAATGTGGTTAAAAAAGG
>CAZFPO010000150.1:0-3019 GCA_964521105.1 uncultured Lentimicrobiaceae bacterium
CCACTTGCTTTTAAAACAGAACATTAACTTTCAACCTTTACTTAGAATAGAGCCATTAATTTTTCAATACTCAGCATATAGGATCTAAGTGTAGGAGTATTGAAAATAACTAATCAATATCAGTATCATAAACAAAACTCTTAACAATACAATGTGTTGTAATTTGATGTTTATTAGCAATTTACAATTTTTTTTATTTTTTATCGAACAACCATGATACTTTTTTCATGGTTTCTTCGTTTCAAAGTTTTGGTAATTTTATGAGTGAGACAAGAATATCAAAAATGAAAAAAAATAGAAAAAACCTACCTAAAATTATCCTTTTAGTTTTTTTGTCAATTTTCGTTTTCATGAATATAATCGCTTATTTTCATGCCTATAAATTCACTCATTTTGTTGGTAATGACATCTCGAAAACAGATTCTCCCGAAAAACTTTCAGATTTTCAAAAATTGAAAATATTACTAACTGGTTTAGATAATCCACGACCGACAAATACTGAATTCCCTAAACAAGATTTCGAAATCATCAAACTAAAAAGTAACAAGGAGATTGAATGTTGGAGCATAAGAGTTGACAGTTCAAAAGGAACGGTCATTATTTTTCATGGATTTAGTGGACAAAAATCTTCTATGCTCGATAAATCAGATGAATTTTTAAAACTTGGATATAGCACTTTTTTAGTTGATTTTATGGGCTCAGGCGGATCCGAAGGCAATCAAACAACAATGGGGTTTTATGAAGCCGAGCAAGTGAAAACCTGTTTTGATTATTTACATCAAAAAGGCGAAAAAAACATCTGTTTGTTCGGAACATCAATGGGTGCAGTTGCCATTTTAAAGGCAATAGATGAGTATAAAATTAGCCCGTCTTCTGTAATTTTAGAATGTCCTTTTGGGTCAATGTATGAAACTGTTTGTGCAAGGTTTAAAACCATGAATGTCCCTTCGTTTCCAATGGCTGGTTTACTTGTTTTTTGGGGAGGAATTCAAAACGGATTTTGGGCTTTTGGACACAATCCTGCAAATTATGCCAAAAGTGTACATTATCCAACACTATTGCTTTACGGTGAAGTAGATAAAAATGTCAGTAGAAAAGAAATTGATGAAATATTTGAAAATTTGAATGGCAAAAAAAGACTTGTTACATTTCCACTGGCTGGGCATGAAAACTATTTAATCAAATACAAAAATGAATGGATTAAATCTATCGATATTTTTTTATCGACAAACTGAATTTTTTTTTAACATTTAATTAATGTTTTAAAATTCAATCGGCTAAATCGTTTTTTATCTAAGTAATTTGTGTTATTTTTATGATTCATTTTAGGAAATTTAAACTCAAAATATGCAGTAGTGTTAAGTTTTAACTAAATAATTTTAGTCGTTTAACACATTCAAATTACACCATGTATTTTTTTATTAAATTTGCCCAAAAAAGTTAAAATGAAAAGTTGGTTTGTGAGTATTTTAAGTTTAACAGTACTAGTTATTATTACATCATGTCGTTCCGAAAACGAAGAGGAATATTTTCGTAATTTAGTTTCAATTCATACCTGCGATACTATTTCTGTAACATATACCAATCAAATTAAACCAATTTTTGATTCAAAATGTATTGAGTGTCGCACTAGCGGCTCTGTAGTTGGATGTGATTTGGATTCATACGATAATTCAATTAAGTACATTACATCAGTTCAACCTAACACTAAGCTATTAGATTATGTTAAAAACAACGACCATCAAGGTGTAGTTATAGACACATGTAGTTTAAAGCAGTTAGCTAAATGGATGTTAAATCCTGCCTTATAATCTAATCAAATAATATTTATGTATAAATTAGCCTTCATAAGCGTTGCTCTTTTGCTATTTGTTAATGTTTTTTCACAAGACAGTATTCCTATTGTTGATGATTTTGGAGAAGACTCACAAATTGTAGATAAAAGTTTTCCCACCATACAAATTTTCAATTTTCCAACAACCGATGTTTTGAACAAAGGGGAGATGAAATTATATATTGGTCACCGAATGGGCGAAATTAGCATTGGATTAGATGGACTTTTCGGTCTTTTTACCGCCAATTCGCGAATTGGGGCAGATTTAGGCTTGCTCAAGCATTTAACTATTGGGTTTGGGTCAACCAGCCAGCAAAAAATTTATGATGGCTATGTAAAATATCGAATTATTCAGCAAGGCAATCATAAAATGCCTATAACCATATCGATATTTTCGGATATTTCAGCCACTTTTGCCGAAAAAACATACCCGGATGGTAAAGATGAATTGTGGCGAAAATTGTCATATTTTTCTTCTTTCATGCTGTCACGAAAATTCAGCGAAAGATACGCTGCCCAAGCCTCTGTTGCAGTTATACATAAAAATATGGTTGCATCAACCGATGATAAAAATACGATGTATTCGGTCGGAATTGCCATGAATTACAAACTGAGTAGAATGTGGTACTTAGCCGGTGAATTTAACTATTTCCCTAGCGATCAGATTAAATCCTACCAGGTTTCAAATAAGCAAATATCATTGGGATTTCAGTTGCATACCGGTCCGCGACATGTTTTTCAATTCTTTTTATCAAATTCAGGTGGTTTAAACGAAAATACCGTTATAACTGAAACCATGCATCATAAAAAAATGGCTTTAAATCATCTGCGCATTTGTTTTAATATTCCAACAACATTTAAATTATTTTAATAAAAACCGATAACGTATGAGGAAACTAATACTTTTATTTTTTATGACAATCTTTGCAAATGGATTATTGTTTGCAGGCTTTATGCATTCAAATATCAACATCGACAAGCCAAAAACGGCTAAGCCCGAAGTGATATCGGTGTTAACTCAGGGAGACACGATGATGCTTTTTCAGGTAAAAACGCTAACCGCCAATGGACAATATGCTCCTCGACATGTATTAGCCATTTGGATTACCAACGAAAGCGATCAATATATCACAAGTTTAAAAGTGAGAGCAGCGACGTATAAAGCGAAATTAAATAAATGGAAAA
>CAZFPO010000150.1:3119-5544 GCA_964521105.1 uncultured Lentimicrobiaceae bacterium
TTACAAGGAACCGATTGGAAAGAAAAAACAAAAGGCACTTGGGAACGAAAACTTAAACTTAAAGTTTTAGAAACTACTCAAAAAGAAGCAACTCTTACCGTATTAAGAACATGTGAACGTGAAGGAGGAAAAGCAGTGTTAAAATTCAAGTTAAAGTAAAAAATGAGAAATGTTATTGGGTTTAAGTTAGCTAGTTTTTTACTTACACTTTTTTTAGTTTTTGGAGGTTTTGGAACGGCTACTAAATTGATTGCTGCAATTCCTCAAGTAACCGAACAACAAACTACTGACGAAGATGAATTTAAAGATTATGACGAATCAGCCGACACTGTTGCTTCTTGCAATGGTGATTGTGCTTCATGTCCAAATAGCCAAGCCGAAATAAAAGATGATTCACTCATATCTAATAGTACATGGTGGATAATTGCTATTCTTGCAACTACTGTAATTGCAGGAATATTGGTGAGATTTAAAACCACTCGAAAATTTAGAATTTTATTCTTGTTAGGCTCAGTTGTATTTTTTGGAGTATATCGTGGGACTTGTCCATGCATGATTTCTTCGTTCGAGAATTTTGTACTAACAATAGTAGGAGCTGAATTTGTGTGGTATCATTTATTGTGGTTTATAGGGCTTATTCCAATTACGTATCTGTTTGGACGAGTTTTTTGTGGATGGGTTTGTCATTTAGGAGCTCTTCAGGAATTACTTTATCGACCAGGGAAATTAAATATTTTAACTTCCAGAAAATCAAGAATTGTGATGAAAGTTATACAATACCTTTTATTCTTGACATTAGTTATTCAATTGGTTGTTCAACAAGAAATATTTTGGTGTAAAATTGATCCTTTTTTATCTATTTATCAGCTAATGCTTGCCTATAACTACGAAATATTAAGCATTGTTTTAATTTCATTATTACTAGTTACATCACTTCTCTCGTTTCGCCCTTTTTGTCGTGCTGCTTGTCCGGTTGGATTAATTTTAGGCTGGATTGAAAAAATACCAGGAGCTGCTATTATAGGCTTAAAAAGTGATGGTTGCAAAAGTTGTTTGAGTTGTTCTAAATCATGTAATATTCATGCTATTTATAAAAATAATAAACAAACAATTCTAAATAGCGAAGAGTGTATTATGTGTGGCGAATGTTTAGATTCATGTTCTCAGAGTGGTTTAGGTGTATTTAGGGCTTCAAAAAAACATCGTTCTAAAACGATATTAGAATCTTTAAAAAGTTAAGAAACAATACTGTATCATAAAAAAGGTAGTTGAAATATTTCAACTACCTTTTTTTATTTAAATGAGCATAAAGATTAACTTTTTGGATTAAATTGGCATATTGGCTTGTTTGGAAGTCTTTGAAAATAGAATTTGCTGAAAATTTTATTCACTTGGGCAAGTTTTATTAATTCAGTGAGAAAAACTATTAATTTCAAAGAACTTAAAGATGGGACCAAAAGCTAATCTTTATTTATGCTCATCTATTTAAAATTAATTTCGTTTGTTTAAATAAGTGGAAAGGGTTTAAACTTTCCACTTATTAATTTGTGTGTGTTTGGTAATTAAGTTTAATTTATTGTTTTGCTTTTTTATTAATTACAAATATAGTCTTACATGTTCAAAAAAGTACAATTTAAGGTGTTTGAATTCATAAATTAAGACAAGCTCAATCGCTAAATCTCTGAACATAAATAGTATAAGAAATGTAAGTTGAGTTTATATCAACGTTTATTTTTGATAATTTTTCCTAAAATCAGAAGGAGTAAAGCCCGTATTTTTTTTAAAAGCTACATTAAAAGATGATTTTGAATGAAACCCCACCATATTTGCAATAGCTTCAATGGTGTAAATTTCGCCAGTTTCAGAAAGTAATATTTTTTTGGAATCTTCAATTCTGAAATTATTTATAAATGTAAAAAAGTTTACTTGGTAGTGTTCATTAATTATTTGAGATAAGTAACGAGTATTTGTTGAAAGAGCCTCGGAAAAATCTTCGATGGTAATTTTGCTGTTATTGTATGGCTTTGTTTTAAGATATTCTTCAAGTTTTTCGATAATTGTATTTTTAAACTCTACCGATAAAGATGAATTCGCGTATTTTTTCTTAATGTCGTCATATTCAATTTTTTCTCTGCTATTTTCAATTTGTAAATCCGAAGCAATTTTAATTTTATCCTTTAACAAATTATAAATGTTTTGTTGAGTGATTGCTTTAATTCCAAAATAGAGATTAACTAAGGCAAAAATTACATTAATGATAATTCTAATCCAAATTTCTTGATTAATTCCAACAAATAATGTGAAGAAAGAAAGAATGAAAAATGCTAAAAAAATACCAATAAAGGAATTTAACCATTTTAAATTTATTTTTTCGGTATAAGAAAAGAAAAATTCAATGTTTCGATGGTGTCGTTTTATTAGTTTA
>CAZFPO010000151.1:0-5435 GCA_964521105.1 uncultured Lentimicrobiaceae bacterium
GGCGGCTTCGCCGCCAGCAAGCCCCCATCTTTCCTTTAATTGATTTATAAAAACCTGTCATTCTGATCGTAACGCAGTGGAGTGAAGAATTTTAAATGCCATTGGCAGGCTTGACCGCCGATGGAGGTTTTAGCCGCCGAAGGAGGTCTCTTTAATGAACATTATTTTTATCAGACAATAATAATAATGAATAATAACAAAAAATTAATATTGAACTTTTTGAGATTCAGATGAGTCAAAATTTTTATTATCTGTTTTTACACTTTTTAAATTAAAAAAGCCTGCCACTTTCACATTAAACCAATTAGCAGTATCGGCTGATAAATCCATGTAACACAATTTGTTGGAATATTGCATTGTGGGAACTATGCATGAGGAGTTTTTTGAATTTCGCAAAATCTCAGTTCGTTTTGTCATTTCCAAATCAAAGCTTTTAGCATCACCATTTAGTATTATTTTGGTCGATTCAAATAAATTTCCATTCATTGGGTGGTTAAATTTTATAGTTCCTCTATCCGGTAAAAACAACGCCATCATAAATAGAATATAAAACCCCCATTTTAAAGGTTTATTAGATACAAAATTTTGAATTTTCAACAACCATTTTTCATCAATTAAAGAATAAATAAATAATGGGATTGCAATAATTACGATTAAATGCAATGCTGATAAAAACCGAGCAGGGACTTTATCGCCGGTAAACCAAACGACAAAGGCAATTGAAACCCAAATAAAAAGTAAAAAATAAGCAAAAAACCACACTCTGTATTTAGATAATGCTGAACGGACAAATGAAAAATTAAAAAGTGGGAAACTTAATAACATAAATAAAATCAAACTTCCACTTTCAATTTCATATATTAAAAATCTTAAAGAATAGAAAAACGAATATGAAATCACACCTATTGGATTTTGATAAGTATTCACTATAGAACTCCGGTGATTGTTTCCCTCAGAAATCAGAACAAAACATACTAAAAGTAAAATTTCTAAAAAAAAGATTACATCTACTAATGTGAAACTTTTGCGAGAAGTTTTTAGTATCAACCATAGTAAAATCCAAAAAACATCAAATATCAGATACAGTTCGCTACTTCCAGCTAAAATTAAGATGGAAATAATACTATATACAATTTGAGGCATCGTCCATTTGGCTTCATATTTAAACAAAATGGAAACTAAAAAAAGTGCAAAAGGGATAGGGAAAATATAGTTTACAAATCCTGTATACCAAAATAAAGATTCGGCTAACGCAGGATTATGCGAAAGCCAAATAACAATAATTGACAACGCAAACAAAACGGAAGTCATATTATTATTTTCGACTTGTAAATATGGTTTTATGAAAAGATACACAGAAATTATCAAATACAGAATAAAAATTGATGGCAAAATTTTGTATATAACCCATAGATTAACAAGAATTGGCTGTAGAGAGGCTAAACAATTTACAAAAAACCGACCCGACCAATGCGAAAACCAATATTGTTGAGCATTAAAAAAACCAAATTGTTTTACAGCAAGTGCGAAAGAATAATCATCGCTTTGAGGGTGATTATATAATCCAAGAATACAAAACACAATAATAAAGCAGGATAGAACTGAAATCAGAAATATATCTATTTTCCTATTCATACAAAAGCAGAATATTAATCTATTTTACTTTAATTCCTGTCCATTTTAAAATGGCATCATTAAACTTTTGTTTTTGAGAATCATCAAGATTATTGTAGTCTGCACCATGAGCTGCGCCGGATGCTTCAAAGAAAAAACAATCCTGATTAGCACTTGGCACCCATGCAGCTTGTCGCCATGGGTCAATGGCACCATGAATTTGAATAATTTGTTTGCCTTCCCAATTTAAGAGTTCAATAATTTTTTCGTGTGTTTCGGGACGGTAAACAATATTTAGGTTTTGGGGAGCCATCACACGATTTGAATAATCTTTTCGTGATAATTTTACTTTAAATTGTTTAGCCATTTCGTTAAAAGAGTAATAGCCAGTTTCGGAATAAGCTTGATAGTAGTAAATACTTGATGATGTAGTTGTATCCATATAAAAAGTAGAGGGGGCAACCACCATAAATAGGTGATTTAATGAAGTTTCGATGCCATCTTTTTTGGTGGGGATTCGCTCGGGAGAGATTCCCCATTGCCAAAACGAATAAGCATATTCAAAAACAGCATATTCAAGCGTAGCTTCATAACCTATTGGAAAGTCGATACCACTTTTAGATTTTACATTTTGCAAGTATTTAATTCCCTCTTCTTTATGTTTTAAAACAAATGTTTGAAAATCGAGAATTTGTTTTCTAATTTTAGGCGTTGCTGCTTTATTCATTATCCAATCAATTGGTCGAGGGTCTTCTTGAGCTATGGTAATTGGGGCAACATAAGCCACAGCAACATCTACATCGTTTGGATAAAGTGCTTTAAAATACAAAGCAGTTGACCCACCCTTACTGGTACCGGTTGAAAACCATTTTCCAACATATACTTTTTTGAGCATTGTGGCTATTTCATGATGATCGGCAGCCGTTTGTTCAATGGTTAAAAATTGACGATTAAATGGGTTTGGTTTTGATTTTCCATAAAAGCGATGTTCCACAACGATTAGGTTTGCATCTAACAAATCGCATAATTCGTGATTATATTTTGCCATTTCGGCATAATCGGCATCATAACCTTCGGTTACAAAAACAACAGGTTTATCAAATCCTTTGTGAAAAATAAAAAGACGCTGATTAAAACGTTCACTTTTGGAGTCGGAATGATTTAATACTTGTTTTGTTGTAACTTCGTATTTTTTTAAAAATTTCTTACCACATGAACGTTCTTCAACAATAGCTGATTTGAACGTTTTAGTTATTTTATCTAAAATTGTATCCTGAACAACCGTACCAATCTGGTTTGTGTATGCTGAATATGCAAATACGGTGCTACGTGATAATAATAAAAGTAAAAAAAATAGTTTAAAGATGTTTTTTTTCATGTTTAATAATTGTAATTTATTTAGGACGATTTTGTTCAAAATAACGATATAATTCAACGGTATTATTAGTAAGTTTTTGAATAAAAATATACTGTAATATTAAGAATGGAATGAGCACAAAAAAACCAATAATTGGAACAAAAAACAACATAGATAAAATAGCCGTAGAAATAATAAATTTATGGTCCATTGCTTGAACTGATTTAATATTCCGTTTTTCGGCAAATTTCATAAGAAGTTCATTGGTTTTAATAACAAGAAAATAAGCCCACCATACATTAAAAAATGGGATAAATAGGAAGCCAATGGCTCGAGATGCGGGTATTAATGGATATTCTATTTCAAAAATTTTCCACGTAAAATAAATAATTTCGAGCAACGAAATAATAAAAATCAAACTGGCAATAAAAGAAGCCGTGCGAATAACAAACGAAACCCCTGCAACACCAATTAGCGATAGAAATTCGGTAAAATTCCATTTAAAATTATCGTTTGCAATATGCTGATAAGTTAGAGCTATTGATACAAATATTGCAATCATCAAACCTACCATTACCCAAAATGATAATTGATATTTTTTAAATTTAGAAATGATAAAATATGAATTTTTTCCAATACTCAAATATCTGTACCAATCGTTTGAGCTGATTGATTTTTCATTAATTTCTACCTCATCAGTACGATAAAAATCGGGAATATCCTGCATTTTATTCCAAACTTCAATGGTCGAATCCCAAATTTGAGCTTCGGAAGGAAGATTAAATTTTAAAATTTCTTCTTTAGTGTATGGTCCGTAGCTATTGCCTTGGTAGTGATAAAAATATTTCTGCATAAAACATTAAATTCAATTCAAAATAAAAAATGTCAAATTACAAAAGGTAATTCTTCCGAAAAACAAAGATACATTGTAATTTTTAATCACACCGACAAATTTTAAATTTGAGCTAATAAAATTATTAACACATCGTTTAAAAAATCATAAATAACTGTTTTTCAATATTTTAAAAAAACACAAGAGATTACATTTTAGATACAGATTAATAAATTTTGATTTTTTATTGAAAATGCTTGCTAATTTCAATAAAATAATTGTATATTTGCACTCACTTTTTGAAATAGTAATAATTAGAATACCTAAAGCATAGATCATGAGCAAGACGGATATTATCAGAACGATTGAAAGTCAAATGGTTACAGTTAAAGAATTTCCTAAATTTAAAGCTGGCGATACCATTACCGTACATAATAAAATTGTTGAAGGAAATAAAGAACGTATCCAACAATTCCAAGGAGTAGTTATACAACGTTCAGGAACAGGTACAACCGAAACTTTTACCATTCGTAAAATATCAGGTGGTGTTGGTGTTGAACGTATTTTCCCTATTTCTTCACCCTTTATTGATAAAATTGAAATAAACAAACATGGCTTAGTTCGTAGAGCTCGTATATATTATTTACGTGATTTAACTGGTAAAAAAGCTAGAATTAAAGAAAGAAGATTTTAATAAACTCCTCATATATATAAAAGGCTGTTGTTTAATCAACAGCTTTTTTTTTGTTTAATAAACAACATTTTATTATTTTTGAAGTTAAAATATATAACCATTAATATTTTAGCCATGAAATTCAAATCATTTTCGGTTCTATTAATTTCCTGTTTTGTTTTAACCTCATTTGTTTCAACTGATACAAAAACATTAAAAGAAGAGGCAAAACTAGCTTTCAATTATTTGAATAAATTACGTGAAAATCCAAAATTAGTGGAATCTGAAACCGGTGTTAAAGACAAAAACATTAAAGCTGTTGTCGCTTTAACATGGAATGAAACCTTGGCAAAAGTTGCCGAAGCAAAAGCATCGGATATGGCAACAAATAATTATTTTGCACATCAAGACAAACAAGGGCGTGGAATTAACATTCTGATTCATAATGCCGGATATACTTTGAATGAAGCATTTATAAAAAATAAAAGTAGTAATTTTTTCGAATCGATTAATGCAGGATTAAGCGACCCAAAACAAATAATTAAAGATTTAATTATTGATGAAGGACTTAACCCTCCGGGACATCGTAATCATTTATTAGCTTTGGATGATTTTTATAAAAATTGTTACGATTGCGGAATCGGCATTGCCTATAATGAAAATTCAAAATACAAATATTATACGTGCATAATTATTGCAAAGAAAGACTTTTGAGTGTGTCTGTCTATAAAGTCCGATAACAGCGTTATTTTTATCAAGAATTCTTGTGAAACGAAAGTTGAAAAAACACCTTCATCTTGTCTACTAATATAAATTTCACAAAGTACTGTGATAAATGAGGACAAACCCCATTCTTAAAATATTTCAACCATTTTATTCATTTATAAATAGCTTATTGTTATTAATCCTTAAATCCGCAAAGATTTTTTTCTCATTGATTTTCTTGCTTGATTTTGTGT
>CAZFPO010000152.1:0-5204 GCA_964521105.1 uncultured Lentimicrobiaceae bacterium
AATAATTAAAATAATATCAAAAAAAATGTTTTTTATATGAATTTTTGATTTCATTTAATAATTGCTTTTATGCAAAAATAGTTTTTTTTTTAATCAACTTATCCATAGGTGCAAAAAGAACTAAAAACAGTAAAGCGTTTATAAATAATTAACAATAATGCGATAACAGATAGTTTAAATTTAAGATTTTATAAAATGTCAAAAAAACATATCCTAAAAATAAGCAATAAGGTTAACTTGATATTCCTTAACTTTGCAAAAAAAAACAACATGTCAATTTTTCAAAATACCGATCGAGCTGAACTTTCCGAAGTGGGAGAATTTGGTTTAATTAATATGATAAAAAAATCGTTTAAAAACATTAATAAAACTACGATAAAAGGAATTGGTGACGATGCAGCAGTGCTTGATTATGCAAATGAAAAAATTGTAGTTACCACCGATATTTTAACCGAAGGAATTCATTTTCACTTATCATATGTCCCCCTAAAACACTTAGGATATAAAGCGGTTGCTGTGAATTTATCGGATGTATGTGCAATGAATGCAATTCCACATCAGATTACAGTTAGTATTGCTTTGTCAAATAGATTTTCGTTAGACGCAGTTGAAGAGCTTTATTCGGGAATAAAAATGGCTTGTGATAAATACAAAGTTGATTTGGTAGGAGGCGACACTACTTCAAGTGCTGCGGGTCTATTTATATCAATTACTGCAATTGGTAGTGCTAAAGAAGAAGAAATTGTTTATCGAAACTCGGCTCAGAAAGGTGATTTAATATGTGTTTCGGGCGATTTAGGAGGGGCTTATACTGGTTTACTTATTTTAGAACGTGAGCGAAAAGTTTTTGAAGCGAATCCACAAAGTCAAATTGAACTTACGGGTTATGATTATATTTTAGAACGACAATTAAAGCCCGAACCTAGACTTGACATTGTTGAGCTTTTAAAGGCAACTGACATTACACCTACATCAATGATTGATGTATCTGATGGTTTAGCCTCGGAAATTAAACATATTTGCTCGCAGTCAAAATTAGGTTGTAGAATAATGGAAGACAAAATTCCAATAGACATTCAAACCGAAAATGTTATAAAAGAATTTGGTATTCCACCCACAACCGCTGCATTAAACGGAGGCGAAGATTATGAACTTTTATTTACTATTAATCAACGTGATTATGATAAAATAAAAGAGTTGAAAACAATATCTATCATTGGATATATGACCGATGAGCACGAGGGTTGCCATTTAGTTACTACCGATGATAAAATGATAGAAATTAAAGCTCAGGGTTGGGATGGTTTAAAGAAAGGATAGTTTTTTCAATAATTTAATTATCAAAAAAACAGAAATTAATGTTTTTCTTTAAATTAAAATAAAGAGCAAACCCATTCCAATAAATCCTGAGGCAAAACCTATATAAACTTCGGCTTTTGTATGGGCATTCAAATATAAACGGGAGCCTATTATGATGCCAGATAAAAACAATATTGCGAGTATTTCAAATGAAATATTTATTTGAGTTCTACTCGAAATGCCAATTAACATTCCGCTTACCGAGCCAATGGATAAGCTATGCAAACTGATTTTCCATACAATGCTAATAAGTAAAGACACTATTATGGTTAAAATTGAGCCTAAAATGTATAACTGAATAATTCCAGGAACACTCCACGAAGAAAAAAGATTGTATGCTAGATAATAGGAAATTCCGGTAATTAAAAGTGGTAAATATCGTTCTTCTTTTTTTTCGAGATAAATAGATGGGAAAATTTTAAATTTATAACCAATATAAATTAATAAACTTGGTAATATAACCATCAAAACAAAAGAGATTACACAAATAGCTTCCAGCATTTTGCCATTAATCATAACAAAATTTAGACGAAAAAGTATAATTAATAAACCAAAAAAAGCTACAAGGATAGGGTGAAAGAGATAGGAAACGACCAAAGAAAGATTTTTCATACTTTAAAACTCTTTACGAAGACGAGCAACAGGAATGTTTAATTGTTCACGGTATTTAGCAACTGTACGTCGAGCGATATTGTACCCTTTAAGTTTTAATAAAGCACAAAGTTCTTCGTCGGTTACTGGTTTCCGTTTATTTTCAGCGGAAATTTCATCGGTTAAAATTTTTTTGATTTCACGAGATGAAACTTCTTCACCCGAATCGTTGGTTAAAGATTCGGAAAAAAATGTTTTTAAAAGGAATGTGCCGTAAGGAGTTTGAACATATTTACTGTTTGCAACTCGTGATACAGTAGAAATATCTAAGCTGACAATTTCCGCAATATCTTTTAAAATCATTGGTTTAAGTTTGGTTTCATCGCCAGTTAAAAAATACTCCTTTTGAAAATTGGCTATGGTATTCATCGTTTTTTCGAGTGTATTATACCTTTGTTGAATGGCATCAATAAACCATTTTGCGGAGTCCATTTTTTGTTTAATAAACTGAACTGCATCTTTTTGATGCTCTTCGTTCACCGTATTAAGCATTTCGGCAAATGAACGTTTTATTTTAAGTTCGGGTAAATTTTTAGAATTAAGTGTAACTTCCAGCTTATCTCCAGAAACATTTAACGTAAAATCGGGAATAATATATGGATTTTGACGTGTGCTATCAATGGCTCCACCAGGTTTTGGATTTAGTTTTAAAATTTCGTCTAAAGCAATTTTAAGCTCTTGTTCGGTGCAGTTGGTTTTACTGATGATTTTTTCGTAGTGTTTTTTTGTAAACTCGTTAAAATAGTGTTCAATAATTGAAATTGCCAGTTGAATGGGCTTTGTTTCTACCCAATCATGTCGGCGAAGTTGAATAAGTAAGCATTCTTGTAAATCACGTGCTCCAATTCCAGGTGGGTCTAATTTGTGAACAATTTTGGTTAGAACATCTTCTATCTCTTTTTCGGTAACCATTATATTTTGAGTAAATGCTAAATCATCGGCAATGGAAATTAATTCTCGTTCAAGGTAGCCTGAATTTTCTAAATTCCCGATAATATGTTGAGCAATAATGTATTCTGTGTCATCAATGTCAAACATGCCTAATTGAGAAAGCATGGAATCGTTAAACGAAAGACTATCAGCAATAGGGATCTCTTTATAGTCGTTATCGGGCGAATTGTTATTGATTTTTAATTTTTGATTTGGAATATCATAATCTTCTTCATCTAAATAATCATTTAAATCGAATTCGTCCTCGGAATTATTGTCTTCATTATCCAATTCATCTTTGTCCTCTTTGTCAAATTCATCTTTTTCTTCTTGGTCTTCCGAAGGATCATCTGGGTCTTCCAATGCGGGATTTTCCATAATTTCTTCTTTAATTCTTTGTTCGAGTGCAGCAACTGGCACTTGAATCAACTTCATCAACATAATTTGTTGAGGCGAAAGTTTTTGAAGTTGTTTTTGAGATAGACTTTGGTTTAACATAATAGTTGTTTTAGCAAATTCGACTACAATATACGAAATAGTTTTTCAAAAGTCAAATTAAAATTCAGCATTTTGTGGAGTTCTTGGAAAAGGAATCACGTCGCGGATGTTTGTCATGCCAGTAACGAATAGGATAAGTCGTTCAAAACCAAGTCCAAAGCCACTGTGAGGAGCGGTTCCAAACCGACGAGTATCTAAATACCACCAAATATCTTTTTCGGGAATATCTAATTCATTTGCCCATTCCACAAGTTTTTCCAATCGTTCTTCGCGTTGCGAACCACCAATAATTTCTCCAATTTTGGGGAACAGAATATCCATAGCCCGAACTGTTTTTCCATCTTCGTTTTGCTTCATGTAAAAAGCCTTGATTTTTTTAGGATAATCGGTTAAAATTACTGGTTTACCAAAATGTTTTTCAACCAAATAGCGTTCATGTTCCGATTGTAAATCGCATCCCCACTCAACTGGAAATTCAAATTTATGGTCGCATGCCATTAAAATCTTTACAGCTTCGGTATAGGTTGCACGAACAAAAGGCTCGTTAACAACCGATTGCAAGCGAGTAATCAATTCTTTATCAAACATGTTATTTAAAAAAGTCAGGTCATCGATGCAGTTTTCCAGTGCATAATTTACCAAATACTTGATAAATTCTTCTGCTAAATCCATGTTTTCTTTAATCTCATTAAAAGCCACTTCGGGTTCAATCATCCAAAATTCGGCTAAATGACGCGGCGTATTTGAGTTTTCGGCTCTGAAAGTTGGTCCGAATGTGTACACTTTCGATAATGCTAATGCTGCTAATTCGGCTTCGAGTTGCCCCGAAACGGTTAAATTACTAACTTTCCCGAAAAAATCCTGTGTATTATCTACTTTTCCTTCTTCATTTCGTGGAGGATTTTCCATATCCAAAGTTGTAACACGAAACATCGCACCAGCGCCTTCGGCATCCGATCCAGTTATGATTGGTGTATGTATATTAAAAAATCCTCGGTCGTTGAAAAATTTATGAATGGCAAATGTCATGTGATGACGAATGCGGAAAATGGCTCCAAATGTATTCGTACGTGGACGAAGGTGAGCAATTTCGCGCAAAAATTCCATCGAATGTCCCTTTTTTTGCAATGGATATTTTTCGGAATCGGCTATACCCAGTATTTCAATCTCGGAAACATGAATTTCGTGCGATTGACCACTTGCTGGCGACTCTTTTAAAAGACCATTAACCGAAATACAACTTCCCGTTGTAATGTTTTTTAAAATTTCTTCATCAAAATTTGGAACGTCAATTACAATTTGCATATTGTGTATTATCGAACCATCATTTATAGCTACAAATGCAATCTCTTTATTCGAGCGTTTGGTTCGTACCCAGCCTTTTATATTAATTTCTTGCTCTAGTTGAATGGATGTTGTGTTTTTGATAATCTCAATAATCGGAGTTCGTGGTATTGATTTCATATTGCGTTTTTTTTGCAAATGTAAAGCAAAAAGTCGAAAATGAAAATTTGATTTTTCGTTTGAATGAAGAAAAACTTTGAAAATGCAGGAAAACAAATATAAAAGTATGCCTATTGCTAAGAAATCCGACAGCGTACCAAATGACAGGAAAAATGATTAAATTTGTAAACTAAAATACAAGGAGTTAGAATGAAAGAAAAACTTACAATAGACAAACTAAAAGCTGAAGCCAAAGCATTTTGCATTGCTGAATCGAAAATTCAAAATAAATCACTTTTTGGGGTAACTGACGGAAAAGCAGT
>CAZFPO010000153.1:0-5173 GCA_964521105.1 uncultured Lentimicrobiaceae bacterium
TGGATGAAAGAACGTTTTATAGTGAAAAATACAGGTTTGGCTTTAATGGTAAGGAACTCGATAACGAGATACAAGGCAGTGGCAACTCATACGATTTTGGGGCAAGGATATATGATTCGAGATTGGGGAGATGGTTGGGTTTGGATCCGTTGGCTGGGAAGTATCCAGCATTTAGTCCATATGTATTTACAGCAAATAATCCAATTTTATTTGTTGATTATGATGGGAATGATTTTGGAATTATTATTGACCATGATTCAAAAACCATAACAATTGTTTCAACTGTCTATACTGTAAAGGAACATAAATCATCAGTGCAATCAGGTGCAAATTTTTGGAATAGTCAAAGTGGTAAGTTTGCTTATATTATAGGTGAAGGTGATGAAGCACAAGAATATAAAATAAATTTTCAAGTAGATGTAGTTGTGGTGAAATCTAAATTGCTAGCTCAAGAAAAGGCTGATGAAAATCCTATTGGCAATAGTATGTCGACTTTACCAGATTTTGATGATAGTTTTATTTCTATAGATAGAAATGGCAAAAGTATTATTTTGGCTGGATTTGTTGAACGAGGTAATCGTGGATTCATTCAAGAACAATATGAATTTACTAACACTTTGCCTCATGAGCTTGGTCACTTTTTTGGCATCCTTGATTGGGAAATTGGAGAAATGAATACAAATCAAAATAGAACAGAGGAAGTAACGGTTGGAATGATTCAAAACATTTTTAGCAATGTTGACATAAATACTGGTGATTTTAAAAATAAAGACCATCCTTCTGAAGAAGGTAGAGAAACGAATGGTGATAAATTGAATGCTGGATCAAGATTTGCAAAATCATCAGTTGGTGAAATTGGAAGTAATAGTAATAATTATTCTACTGGTAAAATAATTAAGAAACCTTAAATTTTTCTAATAAATGAATAATATTAAGAAAATAATTTTGATTAAAATTGTAATTATTGTTAACACAATAAATTTATATAGTCAGAACTTAGCTTTAAATTCAACATTTAATAAAATTTATGTCATAGATACAATAATAATAAAAAATGCTTACCAAGTAGTGTGCTACAAGGAAAATATTGTTCAAAAACTTTATGAACATGGAGAAGATTTGAAATTTTACTACACAACTAAAATGTATATTATTGATGACAATTGTTTAAATAAATTGCAAGCACAAAATAAAAATTATTACGATATTTATCCAAGTTTTGGTTATTATACGATAAATAAAAGAAGTATGATATCTCTCCAAGATTATATCAAAATCGGCACGTTAGATTATGAGTATATAAATGCTGATTTTGGAATGATATATAAAAAGATTTTTGATTCCGATAGTGTAGTGATTTATAAATATAATAAACCAGAAACAGTTTTTTATGTATTACTAATAAATGAAAATTTTTTCATGTACTTAAATGGTGAAAGTATAGAGGATAACGGTAAATATGTAGTAGTTTTAATACCTAAAAAACCTAAACAGTATGCGAAAAATGATGATTAGATATTTGTGCGGCAAACCCACTAAAATTGGAGTGTTTGGGACACTAGCTCACTAAGAGAGTTTAGAATTAAGAATTAAGAGTTTAGAGTTCGCCTAAGCGGTGATAAGAGTTGAAAGTTAAGAGTTCGCCTAAGCGCAACACCGCGATAGCGTTATCAAATAGATGCATCCGAACAAAGAGAGGATTCCAGAAAATCTAAAAATTCTAAAATCGCTAAATTCGTGCGGTGGCTAGGAAAAAAATGCGCGCTGCAAGTTCCGAAACAAACTGAAGAAAATTGGTTTGGTTATCCGTATATGATTGATAATCAGTGAGTGAAGTTTTGAGAGATTTTTTTGATGTTTAAAAACACAAATGGGTTGGATTTTTATTGAAAATTTGGAATAAATTTTCAATAAAATATCAATCAATCAAAAATCGAAATCAAAAACTGTTTTTGATTAGATTTTTGCTTGATTTCTTTGTTAAACTGGGCAATCAGCACAAATAAGTTTAAGGTTTTCGGCTCTGCGAGCCGAAACGGCAGATTTTATGTTTTGAGTAAATTTGTGAGGGTCTGGAATTTGACCGTTTAAGGCTTCGAGAGGATGGAGACCGTAGAGCTTAGAATGAGGACGATTGTTATAATTTATTACAATATCGGGGAGTAAAAGTTCAAGTTCCTTGAAATTTTTGGGTTTCAAGCGAAAGAGGTAGTCGTATTTTATTCTTTTGTTCACGGCTTCAATCATGCTATTTGAAAACATCACATCAATAAGAGCAATAATCTTTTTTATATTAATATTACCACTGCAAGTTTCGAAACAAACTGCAAAAAATGGTACGGAAACTAAATGAGTTAAGAATTTAATAGAGAAGAGTTAAAGAGTGAAGAATGAAGAGTCGCCTAAGCGAAGAAAAGAGAAGAGTTGTTGAGTGAAAAGAGAAGAGAGGAAGAGCGAAAAGTTAAGAGGATGATTAAATGCAGATTGGTAAATTGAGTTAAAGAAAATGAATAAAAAATAATTTCATTGCCAGTACAAATAATTTTACTAACTTAGCGGTGGATGCACCCAATTTGTACAACGGAAACATTTCGAGTATGGTAACAACGATTAAAAATCCGACCACAGGCAATGTTTTACCACAATTTACCATGTACAGGTACGACCAGTTGAACAGGCTTAGAAATATGAAAGCTTTTGCCGGTTTCAATTTCACCAACAATGAGTGGAATTACAGCAGTTATGATGGGCGATACCAAAACGACTTTACATACGATGCAAACGGGAATATTGAAACAGCTGTTGCAAATAATGCAAATGGAGATGTAATAGATAATCAGGTATATAACTATTATAAACCGGGCAATAATAAGCAAAATAACCGCTTGTATAGCATCACAGACATTGCCGCAATAACCAGCGGAAAAGATTTACCATCGGGACAAATTGCCTTTGATAATGCTGATTTGCTCAATAATAATTACCGTTATAATGAACTGGGCGAATTGGTTTATGACAAACAATCCGAAATCGCAGAAATTAAATGGACGGTTTATGGTAAAATTAAGGAAGTAATACACGCACCCACATCCACCAAAAAGAACTTGAAATTTGATTATGACGCTTCGGGTAATCGCATTGTAAAATACGTTTATAACCCTGATAACAGCCTGTATAAAACGGTTTATTTTGTGCGTGACGCATCTGGAAATATTATGAGTACGTATGAGATGAACGTTGATGCACAAAGTGAAGTTGTAAGTTATGCACTCACCGAACGACCAATGTATGGAAGTAGTCGTTTAGGTATTGATAAAACAACCATTGAATTTATAGGTTATTCGCCATCCACAACTAATATTACGAATCATATTTTGGGTTTAAAACAATATGAGGGTAGTAATCATCTTGGTAATGTGTTAACAATATTTACCGATAAGAGAATTCCTGTGGATGAATATACAGATGGAACTGTTGATTATTACAAACCTGACATTGTAACCTCTAGTGATTATGCTCCTTTTGGGGCACAGTTAGCCGAACGCTCTTTCTTCTCCGAAAATTATCCCAATAGTTTTAATGGCAAGCGTGACGACCCCGAACTAGGCGACTGGCAGGATTATGGGATGAGGATGTATATCCCATTCCAACGTCGTTTTCCATCACCAGATCCGTTGAAATCAGCTTATCCAATGTTGTCGTCATACCAGTTTGCTGCCAATATGCCAATATGGGCTATTGATTTAGATGGATTAGAAGCATTAATTGTTAATAAAAATGATAACACAATAACATTTTGTGCTAATGTTTATTTTGTTACAGCAGGAAAAGGTAATGTTGAATCACCCACTTTAATTAGATATACAAAGGAATTTATTATTAATAGATTAACTGAAGAGCAAAGAACTAATAATAATTATGTATTTCAATTTCAATTAAATTTTGTAACAACAAATTCAGATGGAAATGGATTGACTATAGAGCAAGCAGAGGAGATGGCAAAAAACTCAGTGGTTACATATACAGATAGAAATGGAAATAAGTATGAATATAAAGGAGTTGAAACTGCTGTTGTTGTGTATTCGGCAGATATAGGAATTGAGGTTGGTAAAGATCATGCAGATTCAGAGGCTGTTCATGTGTATGATAGTAAAACAAAACATAATAAAATATTGATTAATAGTAAGCTAAACAATTTTGATTATCATAAGGCAGCGAAGTCATTTGTCCATGAACTAGGTCATTTTCTTGGTAGAAGAGGTAAGCCGAATGATGCTGATAATCATGCAGGAGGGTTTCAAGGTGGTAATAAAGGTGTAACTTCTAGAACATATGAGAATATTGAATTGGTGCCTAAAGATTTAAATCCAATGTATCAAGGTGCTCGAACTTATGGCGTATTTATTGAAATTAATAAAACTGCTACAGAATGAAAAAAATATTATATTTTATTGTGATGCTTTTAAATATTTCGTTGTGCAAATATAGCCTATTTGGACAAGAAGTTATTTATAATAATCAAATTAGAATTGTCATAAAAGATGGGAGTGACTCAAGTAAGCTGGGGTTTGCAGATATTAGTTTGTATAAACTTAACCGCTCAATTCAAGTTGTGAATTCAGATGTTGATGGCATTTTATCCTTTTATTCTGATAGTGTTCTTTATGTTGAATTTAATTATGCGACTTATTACCCATCACTGTTAAAAATTAGTCAATTAATGAATGATTCTGTTGTTTTTATTTTTCAATGTGATGAATTGTTAAAAACAGGGATAGTAAGAGAAGATACAGATATGAAAAAGCTGGTTAAAATGATCAATAAGTTTTCAGAGAAGTGGATAAAAAATAAAAAGACAAGAGAAAAAGATTTTCGAAAAATAGATGAATTTTATATAAAAAAAATCCATAATAGAAAAACCCATACTCTGCAAGTTACGAGATAAACGAATGTTGAAATTTTGAACATAGAAATAAAATGAAAACAACAATTGAAGTATCATTAAATAAGTAATAGTTATTTTGGCAATAAACGACTTAACATACAATCGGTACAACAATACACAAGGCATAAAACAAAACCGTTTGTATGGTGTATTTAGAGTTCTTATGTCAAATGAACGATTAGTGAAATTTGGCATTAGAACCAAATATACCGAATTAGAAACAAAACC
>CAZFPO010000154.1:0-5098 GCA_964521105.1 uncultured Lentimicrobiaceae bacterium
ATTTAAAATCAATTTTAATTCAAAATAAAATATTGCATGGTATTTTAAACAGAACGTTTAAGAACAAATACTCAATTTCTAATATTCTCATTTACTGAGTTACTTATTCAACCTTTTATGGTCATCAATCAAAGCGTTTCAGTGAGAAAATTCTAAATTTCAAACAATGGTCGTGTTGAGTATAAAAAAAGGTCAGCAAAATGCTGACCCCTAAAGAATACTTTTTGAAAAATTAGTTTTCCATACTTGCTTTTTTGGCTTCAGCAGCTTGAATTTCTGTTACATAGCGTTTGTTGCCATCTTTATCTACATACGAACGGGAAATAATTTTACCAAAAAGTTCTATTTGAACTCCTTTTGCTACTTCTAAAGCGGCTTTACGCGCTGCATCGCCCCACATAACAATATTGTGCCATGTAGTATTGCTCACTTGTTCGCCATTTGCTTTTTGATAATCTTCGCTCGTGGCTACCGAAAAACGTAACATAGCGTTTCCTCTTTCTAATTCTTTTACTTCGTTTACATTTGCTGCAAATCCAATTAATTCTACTTTGTTCATAGATGTTTTCATAATTTTAATTTTTGAGATTTATAATTTTGATTTTTAAATTTCGCTGCTAAAAAAACAACGATGCAAAGTAACAACCTCATTATTAATTTATTCGGTTAATAAACTTGTAGTTTCGGATAAAATTATTTGTAATCGTTTGTTGTCGAATAATTTTATGTATATTTGAACTTTAATAGTTTGCAAAAATGGAATCAAAAAAAGTATGTTTAGAATGTGGCGATTCGATTGTTGGTCGTTCGGATAAGCGTTTTTGCTCCGACCAATGTCGAAATTCGTACAACAATAAATTAAATAGCGATGCCAATAGCTATGTTCGAAATATTAGCAATATTTTACGTAAAAATCGAAGAATTTTGCAAGAGTTAAATCCAAGCGGAAAAGTAAAAGTACATCGTGATAAAATTTTGGAAAAAGGATTTAACCTTTCGTTCCATACACATACTTATACCACTCAAAAGGGCGACACCTATTTTTATTGTTTTGAATATGGCTATTTACCACTTAGCGATAACATGTATTTTTTAGTAAAAGATATTAAAGCAGAGTTATAAAATATTAGCTTTATGTCCTAATAATTTGGATTATTGATTATTTTTTAGAACAAAAACATCACTAAATTTATAAAAATAATGCAATGATAAATGGGAGGTAAAAGACTATCTCGTCCTAAAATAGGTTTACACAATTAAAATGTAAATTTGAAACAGGATTATTAATCAAAAAGTGTAAACTTTTTTCAGGGCGATGCAAATGCCAAAGTGTTAGAAAATGTAAAAACAAAAAAAACATGTATTTTCCCTAAAATTATTTATCTTTGAACGCTAAAAAAATCGAGATGAGAAAAACTGAAAAACTTTTTAAAGGAAAAACCCTTGCAATTTTAAGTGGAGGTGGCGATACTCCAGCTATAAACTCAAGTATTGAATGTATCCGAAATCGGGCATCGATGTTAGGATATCGAATTTATGGAATTCGACGTGGTTGGAAAGGACTTTTAGGTGAAGGTGAAATTGTAGATTTAACTGATCAACCATACGATGGATTATATGGTGGTACTGGTTTATTGTCGAGTCGTACAAATCCATTTCCGTCAAAAAGTAACTCAGAAAATAGAGTGCCTCAAATTTTGAAAAATTTAGAGAGATATAAAATAGATGTTTTAGTTACAATTGGTGGCGATGACACCAACGGTGCTGCAAAAAAACTATACGAACAAGAAGGAATTCCGGTTATTGGTTTTCCAAAAACAATTGATAACGATTTACGTACTCATACTATTCATAAATTTGAGGGTAAAAATATCGACTCTGTAATTTGTCCTGGTTTTCCATCAGCTGCTAAGGGATTGATGGAATTTGTGTTACGATTACGAACTACTTGCGAATCGCATTCTCGTATCATGGTGGTTGAAGTGATGGGTAGGGACGCTGGTTGGTTAACTGGAAGTGCCATTTTTGGTGGTGCCGAAATTGCGTTAGTCCCCGAATGTATTATGTATAAAGAACGAAAAGAATTTTTCTTTGAATTTGTGAAAGAAAAATATTTGAGTTCAAAAAAGAAAGCGTTAATCATTGCTGTTTCAGAGGGCGTTCGCTGGTGGAACGAAGAAACGGGTCAACTCGAAATGGTTTATGCTAGTTCCGAAGTAGACGAGTTTGGTCATCCACGATTTGGTGGAATTAGTGGCGTAATTGCTTCCGAAATAAGTAAACGTACAGGCATTGAAGCTCGTGGTCAAATTTCAGGTTATTATACTCGTTCGGGAAATTGCCGCGAGTATGACCGCCGTCTTACGTCTACGCTTGCCGATAAAGTGGTGGATTTACTGCTTCGCGAAGATTATGGACAAATGCCAGTGCTTAAAAAAGTTGTACCTTATCAAGAGCTGGAAGAGTTCCACACTTCATCTATCGATATGGGTGATATTGGAAATAAAGAATTACCCACCGAATATTATTCCCCTGATAACTTCATGTTTACTGATGCTTATGTTGATTATTTATCACATATTATTGGTAAACCGCGTACAATTCATTTTAATACCGATTTTCCTATTGTTGTTCCTTAATTTGAAATCTTAGCTATTTAGAATTTTTGAATAAATGAAATTTTAAGATATAACGGTTTTTGTTAACTATCAGAATTATAGATGCTATTTAGTTCGCCAATATTTATTTATATTTTTTTGCCGATAATTCTGCTGTGTTACTATATATCTCCTAAATTTTTAAAAAACGGAATTTTATTAATTGGAAGTTTATTATTTTATGCATGGGGCGGCGTGTCTTTACTTGCCCTTTTGTTGATTTCAATAATATTAAATTATGCTTTCGGTATTTTGATTGATAAATCTAAAACCAAGAAGCTTAAAAATATTTCTATATCAGCGGGCATAATTATTAATATTGGCTTACTGATGTACTTTAAATATGCAAACTTTATTTTATTTAATGCAAATGAAATTTTGTCGGTTTTTAATTCATCAAAAATTGATTTTCCAAAGGTTATACTTCCCATTGGTATATCATTTTTCACCTTTCAAGCAGCTTCGTATTTGGTTGATGTTTATCGAAGTACAACAAAAGCTCAATATAATATTTTTAAATTAGCACTATTTATATCTTTTTTCCCTCAGTTGATTGCTGGTCCTATAGTTCGATATCAAGATATTGCAGATCAATTAGATAGGAGGAGTTCGACCATTGAAAAATTTGCTTCTGGTATACGAAGATTTATTTTAGGTTTGGCTCGTAAGGTGTTAATTGCTAATTCTATGGCTCTAATTGCCGATCAAGCTTTTAATACAAACCATTCCGATTTAACAATATCCATGGCGTGGTTGGGAATAATTGCCTATTCGTTCCAAATTTATTACGACTTTGCAGGTTATTCGGATATGGCAATTGGATTGGCAAGAATGTTTGGTTTTGAACTTCTCGAAAATTTTAATTCACCATATATCGCAAGATCAATCAAAGATTTTTGGCGACGTTGGCATATTTCGCTTTCTACATGGTTTCGTGATTATTTGTACATTCCTTTAGGGGGTAACCGAATAAATAGTTCGCGAACCTACATTAATTTAATGGTTGTGTTCTTTTTAACTGGATTGTGGCATGGAGCTGCTTGGAATTTCGTAATATGGGGCTTTATTCATGGATTCTTTTTGATAATTGAACGAGCAGGATTTGACAAATTTTTATCAAAAATTCCAAAGCTATTTCAACACACATATACCTTGTTTGTTGTTATTATTGCTTGGGTTTTTTTTAGAGCGAATAATTCCTCAGAAGCTATAAGTTATATTAAAACTATGTTTGGTTTTGGTAATCCATATTTTGCATTTCATCAAGCGTTTGAATTTTTTACCATCGACTTTTATATAATTTTGTTGGTAGCTGTTTTGGGTTCTATCGAATTTTTTAAACTTTTAATGCAAAAATATTCAAGTTATTTTACCTCATCTAAATATTCAATTAAACTTGTCTTACTAAATGTATATCAAATTACTACAATTTTTGCTATTTTATCTTTATTATTACTTTGTACGCTTTATTTAACTACCAATTCGTATAATCCTTTTATTTATTTTAGATTCTGATGGAACAACATGACAAAATAAACAATATCAAACGGATTTACGGAATAGTTTCCATAGTATTATTTGGGATTATTATCTATTTCCCTTCGTCAAATTATATTTTTAATTTTTCATCATTTGAAAATATTAGTACACGTGAAAATCGAAAACTTGCCGATTTACCAGAGGTTGATATACAAAAACTTGATCCTTTTCCTGCAAAATTTGAAACCTACTACAACGACCATTTTATATTTAGGGAGCAACTTTTATATTGCCATACTCTAATGAATTATTTCTTGTTTCACCGCTCTCCAGTGCCCGAAAAGGTAACATTAGGAAAAGATTCATGGCTTTTTTACGCCGATAAAGAACGTCAAGTTTTTGAAGGAAAATTTAAAATTTCTGACGAAAATATCCAAAAATTTGTCTCCGAAATTGAATATCGAGATTCAATTTTTAAATCCAAAAATATTCAGTTCGTGGTGATGATTACTCCCATGAAAGCCGATATTTATCCCGAGTTATTACCGTCATACTACCGCAGATGTAGTTGCGAAAATGCTACAGATAAGGTAGTTAAAGCGTTGTTGTCGAAGCCTCAATTAACCATTGTTCACCCCAAAAATCAAATACTTGCTGCTAAAAAAATAGTTCAAACATATTATAAATTAGATAATCATTGGAATAAAGCTGGAGCTTTTTATGCGTATCAAGATTTAATTAAATCAATTAATGCTAAATTAAATAACAAAAAAGCTTATTTAATTTCACCAAATGAAGTTGAATTAAACAAATTAATGGTTAAAGGTGGAAATCTTGCTAATATGATAGGGTTAGATAACATTTTGAAAGAGATTGATTATTCTTATGTAATAAAAAATACAAAAGCTTCAGAGGGAATTAAACGTAATTATCCGGTAACACCTGGCTTTGCTTATGAAAAT
>CAZFPO010000155.1:0-5092 GCA_964521105.1 uncultured Lentimicrobiaceae bacterium
ACATGAATGGAATTGATAAAAATACTTTAAAAATTGTTGGGCAAGTTGTTTTAGCAACAGTTTATAATGAAAATTAGTTGCTTTTAAAATTTAGTATTGATAAAAAATAGTAACTTCAATAAATCCACGTAAATTGCAACTAAAAAACACAAAATTGTTAAAAAATAGTTAGCGAAAATTAACAAAATTAACAAATGGGATAAAAAGATTAATTTATATTTTAACTAATCTCGGTTTGCTACAAAAAAGCAAATTCTTAATGTTTTTTTATCAAAGTAAATCAGAATGTTGTATTCTAAGATGTGAGGTTTATTAATCGTTTTAAATTTTTACCATAAAATGTAAAATCAATTTTAAACATTTGATGTTATTGTTTTGTTATTCAATTGCATTATTATATAAAATATTGTATATTACAACCTATTACCTTAAATAATTTACTTCGCCATGGAAACTCTAAACATATTCAAGTATAAAAAACTCCTGAGTATTATTATTACTTTTGGGATTTTTATTGGAGTTCAATCTCAAAATACAGGTTTTGAAATGACTCCGATTACATCTTATGGATGGACAATTCAAACTGGTAATTATACTTGGACAGTAGGTACAACTAGCCCACGCTCAGGAAATTATCGCCTTGATGTTATTCAAACAACCACAGCTCAAAAGTCAATATCAGATACTGGATTTTTAGTAACAGTTCCATCAACAGGGACCAATTATATCCATATAATCGGTTATGCCTATGAAAACTCATCATTTACTGACAAAGTACGAATGGCTGCAAAATCAATAGATGGTGGAACATCAATAACTGGCTCTGCAACTAAAGTAAATGCTTCTTGGACTAGATTAACAGCAAAAGCAGTAGCAACTAATGGAAAAACATATTATCCTCAATTTATTTCTTCAGGAAGTGGTTCCTCAGGTGGCGACAAATACGCTTTTGATGATATCTTTATCTATACAAGCACAAATTCAACTACCGATGTTACTAAACCAAATCCACCAAAAAATTACACCGTAGCAACTAATTCAAACAATAATGTTTTTTTAGATTGGACAGATGGAACAGATGCCAATAGTGGAATTGGAGGAGTGTTAATTTTAAGAACCGATGGTTCATACACTTCAACTATGCCTACAGTTTTGCCACAAGTCTATTATTCAACCGATTCTACAAAAGGATTAGCAAGTTTTGTTCAAAACAATAAAACTTGGACAGTTATTCACAACGGAAACGCACTTGGTTCTTATACAGATTTAACCAATTCCGGAAGCTCTTATACGTATGTTGTATACATGAGAGATAAAGCGTTTAATTATTCAACCGGTGTAATGAGTGTTGTTACAAAAAGTGCTACTGTTAGTCCAGCAGTGGACACCTATGATTTAAGATTTTCGCCCAATAAAATCATTACCCTAACTATTAACGATGCCGTCTCCATTTCAAGTATAGTTGACAGCAAAATTCCAGCAAAAACGCTAATTCTAAATACCGATTACACAATTTCTGGTTCTACTATAAATATTAGCCCTTCATATTTAAGCACTGTCATTCCAAATGTTAACGATACAATTGTTCTAACAATAAACTTTTCAAAAGGTTTATCCTCAAAAATAAAATATACTGCAATACGGTTTAATAATCAATCCGAAATACTAGATTTTTCGATTCCAGAACAAATTGGTAATTCCACAATTGATTCTATTAATAGAAAAATCACACTAATGGTTCCAACGTTTACCGATTTAACACAATTAACTCCTTCTATTTCAATTTCTGATTCTGCAACAATAAACCCCGCAAGTGGATTTGTCAGGGATTTTTCATCTCCAGTAATTTATACTGTTACTGCAGAAGATGGCATTTCAACATCAAATTGGGAGGTTACTGTAAACAAAAAGGTAGCATTAATAGTTAGTGAAATTTCGTCCACCTCTGTAAAAATTAAATGGGATGTGGTACCAGATGCAATTGATTACCGCATTAAGTATTTTGAAGTAGGGACATCAGAGGTTTTCTACAAAATTGATTCAATTCATGAAGGATTACTAATTGATCAAAGCATATTAGTTACATTAAAGCCACTAACCCAATATTATGTTTGTATTACATATTGGGATGGTGTTGATTCTGCAGAATATTCTGATCCTGTTTTATTTCAGACTGTCAATCAAAACATGACTTTCAGTAGAAATTTTGAAAATAGGACTACAGTTGTCTCTTGGTTACCATATGAGGGAGCAATAAATTATAGAATTAGGTATTGGAAAGAAGGTGAAGATATGACTACTAAACATAAAATAGCTACAACAAATTTAACAACAACCTCAATTTCTTCATTGATTGAAGGAGAAACATATAATTTTCAAGTAAGAGCTGATTTTGGTAATGGTTTTACTAGCTATAGTTTAATATTTTCATATACAATTCCATCTATCAACATTAGTTTTTCTGAAAATGCAGGAACCTCTTTAAAATTGGATTGGCCAGAAGTTACAAATGCAACAGAGTATTGTGTCAGATATTGGAAAAATGGGGACGATGTGAATACTGCTAGTACATTATCGTATAATACAATAAATGACGTTTCAATATATAATTTAATTGAGGATAATGATTATAATTTTCAATTAAGAATCAATTTTGGCTCAGGATACTCTAATTATGGCAATACTTTTACAGTACACACTATTAAACCTATAATTAATGTAACCCAATCAACCAAAAACTCAATTAATGTAAAATTGAGTGGTTATCAAAATGTAGTAAAATATCGATTATACTATAATGAATTAGGTTCTACAACTATTAATTCATTAATTGCTGATAGCAACACTTTTGTGATTACAAATACAAAAAGTAATACTACATATCAATTTCAATCAAGAGTTGATTTTGGGAATGGATATACAGGATATAGCTCAACACAATCTTACACTACTCCTTCGGAAAATTTAACATTTAAAGAAAATACTGGAACGTCTGTAAAGGTTAAATGCGAATATTCGAATCTTGCATTAAATTATAGGATTAGATATTGGAAAGAGGGAGAAGATATGGCTACTACTCATAAAATTGTAACTTCTGCAAATGACAGTGCATTGATTTATAATTTACAACAAAACACCGAATATAATTTTCAATACAGATTAGAATATTCTGATGGATATGGAAGTTATGGGTCAATATTTAAACTTACTACTGCAAATCCAGTTATTCAATTCGATAGCGTAAAAACTACCTCATTAATTGCTTCATGGGAGCCTTACCTCGGAGCTGTTGCATACCGAATTGTTTATGGTGATATTACCACCACCACTACAAGTACTATTACAACCACAAATACTTCGGTTACTATAAGCAATTTGAAACAAGCAAGTACATATAGCTTTAAAGTTAGACCCGATTATGGTCAAGGTTTTATTGCCTCTTATTCTATTCCTTACACTGTAACTACTTCGAGTAACAATAATTTATTTGGCGATAATTTAGATAATATTTCTGCAAATACTGAATTAAAGATATACCCAAATCCATTTAATCAAGAAATTAATATTAATTTATTCTCAAATTCCGAATCAAATTCAACTTGGCAACTTATTGATGTTAGCGGAAGGGTAGTTTATTCTAATTCAATGCAACTAAACGAAGGTTTCAATAATATTAATATATCAACCGAAAGTTTGTCGAAAGGTATTTATATGTTAATGGTTAAAACCGATGAATTCCAAAAAAGCTTTAAGTTGTTGAAAAATAATTAGTTGTAATATTACTTCACAGTAATAAGAATTAAATGTTTTGCTGCGTTTTTTATTCGTTGCAAAACATTTTCTTTTATCCAGTGATAATATGAATTTGTCCAACGTTGTGGGTGAATGTTAATCATAACTTGATTTGGAAAATGATTATTATTCACACGTTCAATAATATCGTAAGTTTTATGAAAATTAAAACCTCTGTTTATCCATATTTGTTGTTCTGATATTTTATCTCTAACACTATATTTCCAACCGTTCCACATTCGTCCTGTATCGGTTAAATAAAAAACTGTATTAAAATCTATGTCTAGATATGGTTCCGCTAAAATACCTAATGATTTATAATCGTATTTTGACCAAATTAAACGATTATCATGTTTCGATTTTGGACTACCATGCATGCAAATAGTTTTAACCTCGCTAATGTTATTTATAATTGCAAGATTGCTTTTAAAATCATCATACGCTTTATCAATATCCCCTTTTTGTGTATCCATCGATTCGTAATGATACCCTATTTCATGACCTAAGTTTTTTATTTGAAGTATAATTTCTGAGTTAAACGAACATGGTTTTGTCCGAAAATAATAACTCCCTTTTATCCCTAATTCATTTTCAATTATGGCCGTTTTTAATGAGTTTTCAGGTTTTTTATCAACATCATGTCTTATAATTATGCTTTTATGACTTGGATTAGTAATAAATTGATACAATGTTTGAAAATCATAGTTTTGACGTTGTAAACTTCTGAGTAGTTCTGTATATAAATCTAAAGTAAAATCTCTCATTTAAAGCTATATTGATAATTGGGATTTTCGGTGATGATTTTAATACTACTAGGATAATTTTCTATAAACCACATTAAAAAGGCAGTAAGGTCAATCTTATATTTTAGCAAAGTGTCTCTTTTTGATGTTGTTCTTTCATTTAAACTATTATCTGAGAGTAATTCTTTCATTTTAAAAAGAATATCATCCTTTGGGCTTAAGTGATATAGCAATCCATGTTTTTCTTGATCATCAATTGAACCTGCTTGTAAATCGTTTATGTATATTGCAGGTGTGCCTAAAACGGCACATTCCGAAGCCATTGTTGCACCTTCGCCTACAAAAAGTTTGGCAAAAGCTAAAGCATGGTGCATCTGATGAGGAGGAATTGGTATTTTAAATTTTTCAAGAGTCTCTGGCAGTTTCTTTTCAGATGAAACAAACACTTTACCATGTTTTAATAACTCTGTAATTATTTCCAACTTTTGATTTTCGGATAATCCCTTAAATCCGCAAAGATTTTTTTCTCATTGATTTTCTTGCTTGATTTTGTGTTA
>CAZFPO010000156.1:0-1963 GCA_964521105.1 uncultured Lentimicrobiaceae bacterium
CACCATTGGTCAATTTCGTTAATGTCGGGTAAGGTATTATGAAGCACCGAATGCATCTCAATTTTACGAACAATATTGTCGATTTGACCGCCCGAAAGATGATATTTAGCAGAAAGACCGCTGATGTTAATGGTGTGATTGTTCAGAAGTTTTGAAGTCCATATTTTCTCTGTTGTTTCGGGAGTTGGCTTGTGGTATTCAATTTTAAATAAAAACCGACGATCAAAAGCAGGGTCAATGTTGGTTATGAGATTGGTAGTGGCAATAAAAATCCCTTTGAATTGTTCTAGCTCTTCAAGTATAATGTTTTGTATCGCATTTTCGGTTTGTGAAACACTCGAAAAACCGCTGTCCTTTCGTTTACTAATAATTGCATCAGCCTCATTGAACAACAATATTGGTGTTTTATTACAAAATTCAGAATAGTTTGTGTATGCGGTAAAAATCTTCTTAATCCGTTTTTCACTTTCGCCAAACCACATCGATTTTGATTGACTAATGTCAACTTTTACAATTTCACGACCAGTTTGACGGGCTATTTGATAAACTGTCTCCGTTTTACCTGTTCCAGGAGCTCCATAAAGTAATGCCGAAACGCCGTATGGCATTCCTAGGTCTTTCATTCGTTTCTGAATGGATGAAAATTTTTCATCCTCCATCATTTCCGTTAGCATTTTTATTTGAAATTTGTCTTCTTCATTAAAAAACAACCTCTTTTCAATAATATCAGTAGGATGAATCGAATAGTTTTTCTTTTTTCGGTTTATTTGCATTAGTTGACAACTTTTAATGATTTCATTCGTTTTTTCAGTCAGTGTGGCTTCTGTTTCACCAAACAGTCCACCTTCGGTAATTTCTATCAATTTATGAACTTGTAAGCCATTTGTTTCCTCAATAAATTGTCTATAAACTTCCATTTGGATGTTGTTCTTTTGATACAGTTTTTTGACTAATTCATGAATATCAAAGCGGTTTTTACCATAAAGACTCTCCCTAATCATATAATAAAGTAAAAATTCATCTTTAGTTCTAATTTTAAATTTCGAAATTTCTTTTACAATTTGTACCTGATTGTTTTTCATCAATAAACAAATTAAATGGTGATTTAATATTATTGCTGACCTCTTACTCTTTTCTATTTGGTTAAATAATTTAGCAATTTCTTCTAAAAAATCGATGCTTGAAGTAAACTTTTGAATAAAGTTTTTAGGAATAATCTCTGTTTCATACATTATCGAATATGATTTATCCGTTAATTTAAAATCGAATTCATCATTGGAATAATTGTCTTCAAGAAATAGGAAATCTAAACGCAATAGAATGTGATTTCCACTGGTAAATCCTTGTATTATGTTTTGTTCTTCAAGTTTGTTTTCAGATATTAATTTACTTAATTTTTTTATACAAAAGTTCCCTTCACCAATAATATTTTGTGAGATGGCATAGAATAAAATAATTACTGCGGAAACATCTTCAATGCCTAACTTGCTTAGATTTTTAATAATTGGCAACGATTTGTTTTGCCGTATCGCATTTTCAACTTGAATTTTAAAACTTCTTACACTAATTTCTTCATTATCCAGCAAATTGTAATATTCATCCACGTAATTTATTAATTCTAAGCTATTTTTGAATTTTATTTTTGGTAATTGGAGCGGTCTTCCACTTGTAAAAATGGTTTTTATTAAATTATTATCGACAATAAAATTTTCGTTTAGAAAATTAGTGATTGTTTTTCGTTTGTTTTGGTCTCGTAAAAGAATCTTTTTTTTGAGAAGTTCATCAATGTCGTTATAATATTCAAGAATTTTAAGGGGCTTACATTCGAAAAATTCTGCCAAATCTTTAATTCCAACATTGTCTTTCTCGGAATTCAGTGTAAAGAAAACCGCATAAAACAATGACTGAATGGATGTTACATCAAGGTAATACGCCAGTTTTTCCAAGCCTTTTTTGTTTTTTT
>CAZFPO010000156.1:2063-5069 GCA_964521105.1 uncultured Lentimicrobiaceae bacterium
TTCTCTTTCTAATTTATAAACTTGATCCTTCGTTATTCCTTCAATTTCCAACATTCTTAATAATTCAGATATTCGCAAATAAATAAACCATTTATGTGTTTGTTTTTCATCAGACCATGTGATGTGAAACATCCCATCGTATTGTAACTCAAAATTTTTAATTTCAATAATTTCTTCCATGTTTTTATTTTTTTATTATGTTTTTTTTGTGATGTTTTTTTGCTGTTTGAGATTTGTTAATTCAGCATAATGAATTGTAAATCTTTAAAAACATCTCCTCATTTGCTCGTTCAAATACTTCATTCATAGGTAAATTGCCATATTTTTCTCTGATCATTTCAAGATTTAAAAAATGGAAATTGGATTTTGTCTGTATTGTTTTAACGAAATCACTAGCGATTGAAATTCTCTGTTTTCCTTCAAATTTAAAGGGCAAAGTGCCGAAAAATAGAAAGGATTTATTTCTTGTATCTAACCATTTTGCTAATTCCTTAGTCAAGCTAGTACCAGTTGCACCACTTAAGCCAGAAATGAGAATAAAGTTTTCGTCTTTAGTAAATACATTCAAAATGCTTTTTGGAATTTCTTGATTCAGTTTAGGATTAAAAATTCTAAATTTCATGTCACGCAATTGCGTAATATCACATTTTGGGCTATATTCAATAAAATTGATTGCTGAATTCAAATTTTGTGGTTTAGATTCCCTTATTATGGTATATTTTGCCTGAATTCCTTTGTTGAAGATGTATTCAGCAATAGTGCTTCCGGCACTGCCCAGTCCAATAAAATGGCTTGTTTTGGAATTTGAATTGTTATTTATAGTCATGTTTTCTTCATTAGATAAATAGAAAATGTTAATAACAATTAATCCGATTGCGTTTATCCATCGGATTAATTGAAAAACTAAATTATAGTGCCGGTGCGTGCTTGCCTTTATGACTTCCATCGGGATGTCTAAGGCAAGTTGAAGCGGTCATGGTAGCAATCGAGCCAAACGATTGTCCGCAGTACTTGCAAGTGTACTTGCTTTTTTCACTTCCTTCGTAAAGTTTGTGTTTGCCTTTGTGACTTCCAGCAGGATGTCTTAAGCATGTTGAAGCGGTTAGTGATGAAACACTTGAAAATTTTTGTCCGCAGTACTCACAATAATAATTTGCCATGTTTTATAGGTTTAATTGATGTCGGCTATTTTTCAGGTGCCAACTTGCCTGTATAAATCGTTTGTATTGAAAAAAATCTACAATTTAATGTTACCCATCTATGATTTGGCTTTACCAAGCCAATCCCAAAAACAATACATTTATTACTAGTATTTGCAGTAAAAAATATTTTTTCGGAATTTATTTCCGAAATTAATACATCTTTGAATCCTAAGTTGGTCAATTCCTTGTGAGCAAATTCTTTCGAACTGATGTTTAATAAGTGTAATTGCCAGAAAAATGTTACAAATATTACTGCAAAAAACAGTACAAAAAAAGCGATGATTCGTTGTTTTTCCTTTTCTATCATTTTTTACCATTTTTAATTTTTTAGCAAAAATAATTGAGTGCAATGCCAAAGGGTGTCGTTATGAAAAAAGAGTAATAAAATATAATTTAATTGTTTAAATTGTTCGCAGTTGTATTCAATTTGAAAATCATAAATCATCTTAATCTATTCAATTTCAACAAAATAGATATTAACTTAAAATCTTTTCAGCTATACCTTCGCTGATTCTGTAATAAACAGCAGAGACCCAATCTGAAAACTCTGCTGATAAAAAATAAATAAAATTTTCATTTCCCTTCAGGCAACAAAAGGGTAAAATGAAAATTTTATCAGAACAATCCTTATATTGTCATGCCAAAGGTTTACCTGCCATTGGCATGGCAGATAAATAAAATCGAAATTTCAAATTTGAAATTTCAAATTTGTCGCAATGCAATGCCTAAGTACTCCCTGCTCTGTTCGGTTCAGTGCTAATGAATATTTTATCGGAACAGTCTAAGGTGCGTCGCACCGCCCTCTTTGTAAAATAAAGAAAAAACAATAACCTAAGGTGCAGAGCACCGTTCAATTGTCAAAGAAAGTAATACCAAATTTCATGTTTTTTCGTTAGTTCGGTGCGATGCACCCTCCTTTTTTTTCTCATACTGGTTTTACAAATAAAACGGTGCTCCGCACCTATTGAATTTCCAAATTGTATTTGAATATTTTTTGTAATTTTGAAGCAGTGAATACTTAAATAATTGGAAAATGAATGTATCAATTTGTGGAGTTGACTGCACCGAATGTAAGGAGTTTGGCATAAATTGTAAAGGTTGTAATGCCATTGAAGGAAAAGTTTTTTGGTCGACATATATGGATTTAGACAAATGCCCGATGTACAACTGTTGTGTTGATGACAAAAAACTGAATCATTGCGGTAATTGCAGCGAATTGCCTTGTAATATCTACTTTGAAACTCGTGACCCAGAAATGACCGAAGATGAACATCAAAAAACTATTTTAAAACGAGTAGAGCGTTTAAAATCTTTAAGCTGAAGATATCGTTTTTTTGAATTTTAATATCTTAATTTTACTTTTGATAGTTAGTTTAATGATAATTATAAGTACTTGTAATTCAGTGATAAGTATTAATTTTATAATGCTATAACTCGCTGAATGTTATAAATAAAGTATAGATTCAGCGAGTTATAAGTATTAAGTTTATTGAAAATACATTAAATAATTGCAAATAAATCGTCCATTATTACTTCAGATTGTATGTTGCCAGAATATTCATTTTGCTTTAATCCATAAGTGGTAATCATGGTTACATGAATTCCCTTTTTGACTTTAGTTTCAGCCATAAATACAGATTTTTTATTGCGTAGTGATAAATCATATTGTTTAGTAAGTATAAATTCGGCAGTTGCATATTTCATTTCGCAAATATTAATGATTTAGCGAGTTATATTTTTTATTATATCGCTAAATGCATGTATAATTGTATAGATTCAGCGAATTATAGCAATTTATTATTAA
>CAZFPO010000157.1:0-5060 GCA_964521105.1 uncultured Lentimicrobiaceae bacterium
GTGTCCATTTTTAACAATAAGCTCAGACTTACAATAGGGGCAAGAATCCATAGTGTGAATAATGTCCTCTTTCATCGAATGATTTAAATCAATATTTAGTTCCATTAATAAATTCTTTTATTGAAGATTATCTAGTGAGCCAAAAAGAAGCTTTATTTCTTGTAGTGTATCCATCTTTGTAATTTATAGCCCAAAGGTAAGCATTTTTAAACTATCAACCTAATTTTAGAATACAGCCAAAAAAAATATCATTTATAATTAATTATTTTTATCGGACAAATAAGTTTAGTTTTATTTCTAAATTTATAAAAAATAAGATTTGAAGTTCAGTATTTGAATTTTTTGAATAAATCAAATCGAAGCTTTTTGACTTTGTTTTTTAAAATATAATGATTAATTTTGAAAAATAAATATTTTGTTATAATAATACACAATAATAATGGAAAATTCAAATCATATTTGGCAATTCTCAAGAGTAGGAGGAGTAAATAGAGTAAATTTAGATAGTGGTAAAGATTTATTGGCTTTGGACAGCCTCGATCAAAAACTTTGGACTGCATTAAGTTGCCCAGTAAATGGATTAGAAATTGACAGCAAAACGCTAGAGTTAATGGATATTGATAAAGATGGAAAACTTAGAGTTCCTGAAATACTTGAGGCTGTTAAGTGGATAACATCAGTAATTAAAAACCCTGATGAATTATTGGAAAAACGGAACGCTTTGCCCTTATCATCAATTAATGATGCGAATGAATTAGGAGCAAAACTTTTGGCATCTGCAAAAGAAATTTTGCGTAACATTAATAAACCCGATAATACGGAATTATGTGTGGAAGAAACCTCAGACATTCATGCAATTTTTGCTTACACAAAATTTAATGGTGATGGAATTATTACACCCGAATCCACCGAAAATGAGGAGGTTAAAAAATGTATTATAGATGTGATTTTGTGTATGGGTGCTCAAATTGATAGAAGTGGAACAGATGGCATTACACAAGATAATATTGAAGTCTTTTTTCAAGATTGCTCAGATTATTTAATTTGGTACTCAAAAACTGAAATGCCAAATTCGGATATTTTGCCTTACGGCGAAAATACAGCTGAGGTTTTTGACTTAATAAACATTTTAAAAACTAAAATTGACGACTATTTTTTACGTTGTCATTTAGCTGAATTTGACATTTCTTCTACCGAAACATTAAATTCTTTATCGGCACGAATGGAATTAATTAAAGATAAAGATATTTCTGAATGTATTCAGGAAATTGAACAGTTTCCTGTTTCAAAAATTGCTGTAAATCAGCCTTTGTCATTTGTTTTGGCAATAAATCCTGCATGGAAAAAAAGAATATTAAGGCTTAAATATCTTGTTTATGATTTAAACAACATAAATAAGGAATTTATGACTGAAACCGAATGGACTGATTTATTTAGCCAGTTTGAATTATATAAGCAGTGGGTATCCGAAAAACCACAAACCAAAGTTGAACAGCTTGGTATAGATAGGATTAAAGAACTTGTAAATTCTGAAATGAAAGCCATTATTACCGAATTGTTTGTAAATGAAAATGCCATTCAAGAAGAAGCTGATAATATTATTTTAGTCGACAAATTAGTTCGATATTACCGTGATATTTATACTTTACTCCGAAATTTTGTTACCTTTTCCGACTTCTACTCCCCTAAATCTCAAGCTGTTTTTCAAGCGGGTAGTTTATATTTCGATCAACGTAGTTGCGATTTATGTATACGTGTAAGCGATATGGCTAAGCACAATTCTATGGCAGCTTCGAGTGGGATTTGTTTGGTGTATTTTGATTGCTTTTCAAAAGTCAAAAATGAAAAAATGACCATTGTTTCAGCATTTACCGATGGTGATGTGGATAATTTGGTTTTAGGACGAAATGCGATTTTTTATGATAATAAAGGCTTAGATTGGGATGCAACCATTGTGAAAATTATCGACAATCCAATCAGTATTCGTCAGGCTTTTTGGATGCCTTATCGAAAAGTATCAAAATTTATTTCAAAACAAATAGAAAAGTTTGCCTCTTCAAAAGACCAAGAAGTTACTGCCGCAACTACTTCAAAAGTTGAAAATGTCACCACTAAAGCCGATACAAATTTAAAAGAAACAATAAAATCTCATAGCATTGAGGCTCCTGCCGAAACTCCAGCAGCTCCAGCTGCTGAACCAGCAAAGCCAGCTCCTTTTGACATTGCAAAATTTGCAGGTATTTTTGCAGCTATTGGCTTGGCATTTGGCGCAATTGGCTCTGTATTGGCTTCAATTGTTGGTGGATTTTTAGCCCTCACTTGGTGGAAAATACCACTCGCATTTTTGGGAATTATTTTGGCAATCTCTGGACCTTCGATGATTTTAGCTTGGCTTAAACTTCGTAAACGAAATTTAGCTCCAGTGTTAGATGCTAACGGCTGGGCAATTAATGCTAGGGCAACTATCAACATTGCTTTCGGTGCCACTTTAACCCATTTAGCAAAGCTGCCAAAAAATGCAAAATTAAATTTCAACGACCCTTTTACCAAAAAGAAAAGTCCTTTAATTCCGATAATTATTATTTTATCCATTCTTTTAATTGCCTTTTTATTATGGCATTATGGATTTTTAGCTAAATGGGGAATAAATATTTAAAGTTTGACTTAACATTTATAATCATGAAATCAAAATCAGTAGCTTATTTATTGTGGTTTTTTCTAGGTGGTTTGTCAATGCACCGCTTTTATCTTGGGAAAATCGGAACAGGAATATTGTATTTGCTAACAGGACAACTGTTTGGAATTGGCTGGATTATCGACTTGTTTTTAATTGGTGGAATGGTTGATAACTGCAATAATAAAGAACGTATTAAAAACTTAGAACGTGAAGTTCGTGCACGAACTTAGGTGATAGTTTATGAATGAAAATATTTTTCAAATAATATATAGTCTATGTTATACAAAAAGATAGGGATAATTCTGTCTTTCTTTCTGTTATATGTGTTTATTCAATCGGGTTATAGTCAAAATAGCAAAGGCTATTATGAGTCGGGAGAACTCAGGTATGAGTACGCTATTTTAAACGGAAAATATAATGGTATTACCAAAGAATATTACAAAGATGGTAAGTTACGATACGAATGGAATTATACAAACGATGTGCTCGAAGGAGAAAGTATTGAGCATTACAAAGATGGAAAATATTCGAAATGGATTTATAAATCAGACACAATAATTGCAGCAACATCTTATTTTCTTAGTGGAATTCTTGAGGGTAAATCAAATTTTAGTAATGGAGTTCTTGATGGAAAATCATACAGATATTATGAATCGGGAGAAGTGGAGATATTGTGGGTGTATAAAAAAGGAAAAATTTCAGAACAGAAGAGTTTTTATAAAAACGGAGATTTGAAAGTAAAATACAATTTTGTTGACGGAATTCAGCACGGGATAACTACCGAATATTATGAAAATGGAAAAGTGTTTCGTGAATTTTTATACGATTCTGGAGTTTTAAATGGAATTTCTAAAGAATATAAAAATGGAAAACTAAGATATGATTGGAAATATCAAAAAGGCAAACTGAATGGTATTACCATCGAATATGACGAAAATGGTAAGGTTTTGCGTGAATTTTTATACGAAAACGGATTGCTTAATGGAATTGCCAAAGAATATCTAAATGGCAAGCTAAGATACGATTGGAAATATCAAAATGGTAAACTGAATGGCGAAACGAAAGAGTATTTTGAAAATGGCAAGCTTAAAAATACTTGGTTGTACAAGGACGGAAAATTGGTTTCAGATTAATGAAGTTTTTAGTATTTTCTTAAAATATATCCAATTATCTTTAAACCTTTAGTATTTAATATTGTCTAATAATTCATTGTAAATATTTGACTTGGTCGTTGTCAGAAATCAGTCAACAAACAAACGTTTAATTAAAGATACAATTGACTATGAGAAAGCTATTCTTCGTAATTTTTTTATCATTCATACTTATGTCGGCTCTTGGAAGTTATAAAGTGTATGTTATTCATGGCTATGGTGGCACTACAACCATGATGAATAAATTGGATAAAAGCATAAAAGCAGAACATTTTATTACCGAAAACTTTGCATACAAAAGTATTACTGTTGATTTAGATTCCATTGGGATGGAGTTGTATTTAAATATAAAAAATCAGGGTTCGATACCGTTTCATTTGTAACACATTCAATGGGAGGATTGGTGGTTCGATCAATGTTGCAGTACTCTCAAACGGATAAAAAATTTCCAGTAATTCATCGCATTGTAATGCTCGCACCACCAAATGGGGATGCCGAAATTGCAGACTTCTTTACCAAAAAACCTGGAATGAAAAAGCTGTTAGGACCTAATGTAGAACACATGCGAACCGATTCCAATTCGTATGCACATAAGCTGCCAGTTCCAATTGGTTCCGAAATTGGGATTATTATTGGTATTAGAGGTAATAGTAAAGGGTATATTCCATTTATACCAACCGATAACGATGGTTTGTTAACTCCAAAAAGTGCTAAATTAGGAATTGAAAAAGATATAGTTTACATCCATGAAGACCATAATCTTATGACTCAAAAAGAGTTGGTTTGCAAATTGGCAATTGAGTTTTTAAAAGCCGGAAAGTTTAGCTCAAAAAAAATGTAGGTTGATTTTGTTTGACGATTGATATTTGCTTTTTCCAATTCTAAGTTTTTTTTGTATTTTAAAATGGGAAACCATAGCTGTTTTTTTAGGATAAACCTAAGATTTTCTTTTAAATTATAATAATAAATTTACATAATATGGTTTAATCTAAATTTGTTAATGAATTGATTTATATTTGGTTCTAATTTGAAAATTGAAAAAAATACTATTTTTAGTTTAAACAATATTTGTTTAGAATTGTTAAAAATAATATTGTCAATTTATAAAAAGCAATTATTATGAAAAAAATACTTACAAATTATATACAATTAAGAAAATTAGTTTTATTATTTTTTCTTATCATTGTTGTCCGATAAAAAAAATCAAAGAGAAGGAAGCATAAAACTTCCTT
>CAZFPO010000158.1:0-2581 GCA_964521105.1 uncultured Lentimicrobiaceae bacterium
ATTTTGGATTTTATGGAGATGTGAAATTAACCGCCGAAAATCAATTTTTATTCTTTTCGGGTGCAGCTATCATAAACCATGGTTGTGATACCATTAAACGATCTCCTTTAGCTTTCAAATCGGAAATTAATCCCAAGGAAATTATGATTCCAGCTACCAAAGAAAGCAGAGACATGAATGGGAGAAAAGTTGCAAACTCTGTGGTAGCTTCTTCTGACGGAAAATTATATACTGCCTTTGCCACTTCAAAAGAACGAATTACCGATGCTGAAATAGTTTCAGCTTATGGCTTTTTAACCTATTTCCACGAAACAGAATCTTACGTTATTGCTTCTCCCGAAAAGCTGGCAGATACAACGTTGCCCGGTAATATTTTAATTTTAAGCAAAAAATTATGTACTACTAAAGGTGAAGGATTAATTGATGTGGGTGCTCGATTAGGACGTATGGATATGATGACATACGGGCAAATTGAAAGTTTTATGCTTGCCGACTCTGCCTCCATTAATATTTCGGCAACCCTCGACTTTTTCTTTGATGATGAATTACTAAAATATATTGCCGATTATATGATTGGTTCTCCAAATTTGGAAGCAATTGATATTTTAGATAATGATAAATATCATCGAACCATTATTCAAATAATGGGGAATGAAGAAGGAAACAAAGCGATAGACGAATTAGTGTCTAAATCTGAATTCAAAAAAATTCCTCCAAAATTACTACACACTTTCTTTTTCTCCGATATTCAGCTTAAATGGAATCCAACAACTCAATCGTTTGTTTCAATTGGCGATATCGGAATTGCAATGATAGGTAAACATCAAATTAATCGTTTTGTACCAGGAATAGTCGAAATTCAAAAGAAAAAATCAGCCGATGAATTAAATCTTTATTTGAATATAGACGATACATGGTTTCATTTTTGGTTCCGTAATAATGTGATGCAGGTATATTCTAACGACTTAGACTTTAATAAAAAAGTTCAAGCGATTGACGCCAAAAAACGAATGATTCCTGCCGAAGATGGTAAACCACGATTTGAATATAAATCGGGTTTAGAAAAAAATAAAAAGAAATTTTTCGAACGTCTTGGCTTGGAAAATAAGGAAGATGATAAAGATTAGTAATACATGCTAACATTGAAAAACTAATGCATAATTTTTGAAAACAAAATATCAAATTTTTTTTGATTCTTACTTTGGAAAAATTCTTTTTCTACTAAGTTGGTTAAATAATTTATTTTGTCGAGATATTAAGTGTGATGAAGTTGATGCAAAAAATTTGCATAACGCGATATTTGTAGTTTCAAAATTCAAAGGAATGGGTAGTATTATTCAATCAACTCCTCTGTTAAAAACTTTAAAACGAAGCTATCCAAAGTCGAAAATCATTTTTTACACATTATATAGAAATAAAGAATTAATTTCTTTAATACCTTGTGTTGATGAAGCTGTTTTTATTAATGATAAATCAGTTATATCTCTTTTCCGGACAGCTGTTAAGTCTATATTCTTTATCAGAAAAATAGCTCCTGATGTGTATATCGATTTGGAGGTTTATTCTCATTTTAGTTCTGCTTTATACTTTTTTAGTCACCCAAAATTTGGTATAGCTCTTGAAAATTCTAAAAAACCATATCTCAAAAGGTTTTATAATAAATTGTTGAAATTTGATGTTTATAAACCTATTTCTGAATTATATTTAAATGCTGCTTTTGAACTGAAATGTGTTTCAGTATGCAACGAACTAATCGATTTGTCACAGTCGTTATCGATAAAAGAACAAGAACTTATTTTTAATTACAATCAGGACTATTTTATTGTCAATGTGAATGCTTCTGATTTGAGAATTGAAAGACGTTGGGGAAAAGATAATTTCATTAAATTAATTGAAAAGTTATTGGATTTATTTCCTCAACAAATTGTGCTGGTTGGTTCTCCAAGTGAAAAAGAATATGTTGATTTAATTTATAATGAAATATCCAAAAACGACCGCTTAAAAAACTTGGCGGGAACAACAGGATTGAAAGAGTTGATTTTAGTGGTAAAACATGCTAAATTGTTGATTACAAATGATACTGGAATTATGCATATTGCCTTTTCAGCAGAAACACCAACTGTAGCTCTCTTTGGACCATGCAGTCCTAGTCATTATGGAAGACAGAGTAAATGTGAAATAATATATAAAAATTTAAAATGTAGTCCATGTGTGCATGAATTCTTAGTTCCACCCTGTATAGGAAATAATAAATGCATGCAGGATATTTCAACTCAAGATGTGTTAAATTCTGTGTTTGAGATTTATAAGCAGTCGCAAAATGTTAGAACTTGAAAGCTTTTGTATTAATAACGCTAATAATACTGTAATTAAAACAAATTTTGTGTAAAAAATATACCTTCCTAACATCAAAGCCGTATAGGATATTAGAGTTAAGTTTGCAAGATGTATTACCATGATTATTAATGAAATGAAAAATAACAAATTCTTTTTGCGTAAAAACAGAATTGAAAAGAGTACACTCAAAATAATGCAAATCAAATACTCAAAATGTGCGATTTTAGGATTGTAATCACCTTCT
>CAZFPO010000158.1:2591-5058 GCA_964521105.1 uncultured Lentimicrobiaceae bacterium
CGTAGATGTTAAGGGAGTCGCAAGAATTGATTATCTTTTAAATTCAGATAAGACGTATTGAAAGATTTCGAGAAATTATTAGCAATAAGTTTTAATGAAATCTTTAGCAAGATTTTATTTTGGGTATTCCAGTTAAATTGCTCATCGTTTAATTTATCAATTTCTATGTATGAATTTAAATTTTTAATTTTAAGTATTTTAAAATAAAATGTTTCATCTGATGATAAATAATCTTTTGTTGTTGTTCTTTTTGCTTTTTTTGAAAATTCTTTTTTGATTTCTGAATTTATCTTGTTTTCAAAGTTTAGATACAAAGCATAAAAATCTTTAGGTTCATCTTTATTTATTGTTTTAAGAATGTTTTGGATGCTTTGAATTGTATCATTGTATGAATTATTGTTTTGAGAGGTCTTTTTAATTGATTCAATGTATTTGTCGAAACCCTTATTTACACCTTCCCTCCAAATAATATTATCAAAAGATTCAAAATAGTGGATTTTACGATTTTGGTCAGTTTCATTAATTACAAATGTATATCTCAATTTATTTTTTTCTATGTTCTCGGATATATTTTTAAAAAGTTCTCTATCGGAGTTTTCAAAAAGTGTGGAGTCTGAAGGTAAACTACTATATAGTGCATTACCCGATAGCATATATCCACCAAAATTGGTTTTTTCGAACTTCCCATGTTTAATTAAATGGTATGATGAATCGACAATATTTGTAATAAAAAATGCTAAAATGCTTAGGATTATGAAAAGAAACTTTTTCTTTTTTTGAATTATTAATGAATAAATTCCTAAAATAACTATTGCAGGATAAATTATTACAAATTGACCTCTGGTTAATATTAGTAGTGAGCTGATAATTAGTAGTTTGATTATATTATGTTTTTGATAGTTTGATTCTAAAACGCTTATCGAATAGTATAAAAACAACATAAATAGAGGATAAGAAATACTCTCGGCAAGTAAGTAGTTTGCAACCAAATACTCATTTATTATGTATGGCAACAATAGTATTAGGAAATAGAAAACTTCTATTAAATTTGAAGTGAAAAATATTGAATTTATTTTTTTTGAAAGTAAGTGAGCTGATACTAATCCTATCAACCCACATGTTAATATGAGAATAATGTGAGTTGACCAAATTGTGTCAAAAAGGTATAAAAATATAGGATAAATTAGTGGTCTTTGCATTGCAAAGTCCAGATATGATTTTGTGTCTGGATGTATTATGCCACCATTTACGATGATAAGTAATAATAAAAAAAATGAAATTATGAATTTCAGGAAATTTATATTTATTTTTTTAAGAAGAAAAATGATTAAAAAAAGAGCGAATAATAGTGAAATTAAAAAAAAGCTCGAGTTGAAATTTCTACTGAAAAGTCGGGTTGTTACAATAAATAATTTTTCTATATAGGACATATTGAAGAAATTGGAATCTTTAATTTCAACTTCTCTATCTGTGATAATATTAAAATTGTTGATTTGTTTGAATGTCTGAATGTTGTTTTTAATATATAGGGTAACATTAATATATGCAATTGAATCACTAGATTCGCTTTTTGCTTTTAGATGAAACGACTTGAATAATCCAAAAGTGTTATCCCAAATGGTAGTACTTCCATCCGAATCAAGTTTTACCGTTTTATTTGTTGGAGTGATGCCATAAACTAATACATTCTGAACCACATTGCCCTTATAATCAATAGCTGTAATGGCAATTTTATTGAAATATTTTATGTTGTTCAGGTATCGAAAAAATGAAAAAGAAAGAAATAAAATCATGAATGTACCAACAATTATACTCCCAAAAATAATTTTAGATTTTGAACGAGTCATTGTATTAAGGATGGTTATTGTTTTGGACATCTATTAAAAATAGTTTTTAATTTTAATAATTATGACCCATTTGTTTCGGAAAATTGAATTTAAATTCGATAATTTATATTTATTTTTTAATTGATTTAAAATTGAAGATTTCACAAGGAGATTATATCTGTTTAGTTTTATCCCAATAAAACTTTTTGGATAGATGGCATTCTTATCAATTTTATTACGCCGCCATTCTTCGTTTAATAAGTGAATCACAAACCATTCGGTTTTTGGTTGAATGCTTTTATGCAACAATTTCCGAACAAATAACCACGAATCGGGATTACTAATTTCTTTTATGTATTTGCCTAATTGATGTTTTTCGATGTTTTGGTTTAAAATTTCGATGGGTTTATTCCAATCTTTGTTTTCGGAAGTAACACTTAATTTTGCCTCTTCGTAGCAATCCAGCATCAATAAACTTCCTTTTGGACATTTCATAATGTTTCCCACTACTGGAAAATCGTGGTGTGTACGAAATACATATTCTTCCACAAAATCTAAAGGTTTTAAGCAAACCACATCCATATCCGTCCACCAACCGCCATGTTCGTGAAGTAATTTGTATCGAAACAAATCCGAAAAAC
>CAZFPO010000159.1:0-5006 GCA_964521105.1 uncultured Lentimicrobiaceae bacterium
GTTTATGGGCAATATAGTATTGAGTTTTTGCCCGTTTTAGCTATTGGTGTTTTTTCGGTAATTAGCGAATTTAAAAACCAAAAATGGGTTAAGCCAATGGTAGCTTTTGTTTTAATTACAACCTTAGCCAGTACTATCCGGCTGATGGATAATACGGTAATGCATAATTTTAAGTCACGCATTAGAATTTATCAAAACTCTCATTATCAAAGGTCTTATGATGTTTCAAAGGTTCACGAAGCATTGGAATCAATTCCATTAGAAGCCGTTGTTTCGGCACAGTCGCCTTTTTTACCACAACTTTCGCTTCGCGATAAAATATATCAGTTTCCGATAATAAAAGATGCGGAATTTATTATTTATTCAACCGAAGAAGAAACATATCCAATGGAAAAAGAACAATTTATTGAGTTAACAAAAAAAATAGAAAACGACAGTAACTGGGTATACTATTTTAAAAATGAACCGATAGTAATTTTAAAACGAAAATAAAATTCACTTTAATAATAATCAATGGGTGTTTTTACTACTTTAGCAAATCAAAGAACTTTGATTTATATTTATGGAAGGTAAACTAATTATTGTCTCGGCGCCCTCGGGTGCAGGTAAAACAACCATCGTCAGAAAAATGTTAGAAAAGGGTTTGCCTCTTGAGTTTTCAATTTCGGCATGCAGTAGGTCGATGCGACAAAATGAAATAAACGGAAAAGATTATTATTTTTTGAGTGTTAGTGAGTTTAAACAAAAAATCGAAAACAACGAATTTGTTGAGTGGGAAGAGGTGTATGAGGGAAGTTTTTATGGAACATTAAAATCGGAAATTGAAAGAATTTGGAAAAGCGAAAAACATGTATTATTTGATGTGGATGTGAAAGGCGGTGTGAATTTAAAAAACATATTTAAAGAAAAAAGTTTATCGATTTTCATTAAACCACCATGTATTGAAGAACTTGAAAAACGTTTGCGAGGAAGAGGAACCGAAACCGAAGAGTCAATAAAAAAAAGAGTAGAAAAAGCGAATCTTGAAATGACTTTTATGAAAAATTTTGATAAAATTGTTGAAAACGACGATTTGGAAAAAGCCTCAGGTGAAGTAATTAACCATGTTTTAGAATTTTTAAACGATGAAAAAGCTTAAAATTGGGTTGTATTTTGGTTCGTTTAACCCAATTCATTTGGGTCATTTGATAATTGCCAATCACATGCTTAATTACTCCGATTTAGATAGAATTTGGTTTGTAGTGAGTCCGTGTAATCCTTTAAAAAACAAAGAATCATTGCTTAATGAGCACCATCGACTGTACATGGTAAAACTTGCAATTGACAATAATCCCCAATTTAAAGCCTCTGATGTTGAGTTTAAACTTCCTGTTCCATCATACAGTGCTGTTACTTTAGCTTATCTTACGGAAATGTACCCTAATTACGAATTTAATTTAATTATGGGCAGTGATAATTTACAAAGTATCCGAAAGTGGAAAAATTATGAAGTGATACTTGAAAATTACGATATTTATGTTTATCCACGACCCAATACCGATGTTTTGGAGTGGAAGTCAAACCCTAAAATTCATTTTGTAGATGCACCGCAAATGGATATTTCGGCATCCAGTATACGAAAATTAGTAAAAGAGAAAAAAAGTATTCAATATTTAGTTCCCGAAGTAGTGGCTAAATATATTGATGAAATGATGTTTTATTTATAAACCAATAGTATTTAGTTAGCTGGAGGTGGTATTTTTAATACTTGACCGGCTTTTATTTGTGGATTATCGCCCAATTTATTAAAATCAACAATGTCTTTGTGTGTTATTCCAGGGAATTTTCGAGCAATACTATAAAGGGTGTCGCCGTAATTAACTTTGTAAGTGATAGGTTTTTTTTGTACTTGTTTTGGTGCTTCGTTTGAAACAGTGGTGTTAATTTTAGTTACCGAAGCCGAATCTAAAATTATAGGATTATTTACTTTTACCAGTTGCGAATCGACTTTTAATGAGTTTTGAGGAACGCTATCCTTAGAAGTTTTAATTGGATAATATCCAACAATAAGTTTTTGTCCTTTATAAACACTGCCTTTTTTAAGTTTATTCATGTATTTTAGTTCATTCACCGATAATCCATATTTTTTTGATAGAGTAGCAAGTGTTTCGCCCGATTTTACAATATGATATTTTTTATCGCCAACTCTGCCATTATCATCATTTGAATTTGGGTCGTAATTTATAATTTTAAATGAAGCCAAATACGTGTCGTAGTTGTATGCATGAATGCTATCGCGAAATTCGTCAAATGCAAGCGAAGAGTGATAGGGAAGCACTAATGGAAAAGATGCGTTTATGGCAGGAATAATATTTCTTTTATATTGTGGATTAAGTTTTTCGAGCAATTCAATGGGGATTTTTAATACAGCTGCAACTTGTTGAAGGTGGAGTTCTTTATTTACCATTACGGTGTCGGTCGTGATTGGAAATTCAGGTTCGACTGGAATTATACCATGTTCGTTGTAGTATGTCATGGTGTATGTTGCAGCGATAAAAGCGGGGATATATCCTCGGGTTTCTTGGGGTAAATAGCGATAAATTTCCCAAAAATTTGTTTTTCCTCCTGAACGCCTAATGGCTTTATTTACATTTCCTGGTCCGCAATTGTAGGCAGCTAAAGCTAAAGCCCAATCTTGATAAATGTTATATAGGTCGCGTAAATGTAAAGCAGCAGCAACGGTTGATTTCACCGGGTCGCGACGGTCATCAATAAAAGTGTTTACTTCCAATCCATACATTCTGCCAGTTGAATACATAAATTGCCATAAGCCCGAAGCTCCAACACGCGAGGTAGCATTTGGATTAAGAGCCGATTCTACAATTGCCAAGTTTTTTAATTCCAAGGGCATATTGTATCTATCTAAAACCTCTTCAAATAAAGGATAGTAAATTTTTGTTAAACCTAAAATTCTTCCCGAAAAATTCTTCTTTTTAACTGCATACATTTCAATGTATTGTTTTACAACACTATTGTATGTCATTGGAATAAGCGAAGGAATTTTAGATAATCGATAGGCGTATATTGAGTCCATTAATGAGTCGGCAATAATGGGCATTGGTTTCGATTGTTGAAAATTTATAACTTTTGATGAACTCGATTTGTACCAAAAATTTAATAAACTATCTAATTCATCGGCAACCATCATGTAATAGTCGATTGAATCGGGCTGAATTATTTCGGTAGAAGTTTTAGTAATTGAGTTTTTTATTGTGTCGGGGATAGAGGATATTTGAGAAAAAAGTGTTTGAATAGATACTAGTAAAAATACCGAAAAGAGATAAAAATGTTTCATTATTATTCCTTATTTTGATTTGCTCCTATGCAAAGAAAATCAAAATTATTTAAAAAGTCAATGGGTACACCCTTAATTATCATTATTTTATGAAATAATTAATGTTAATAAATAAAAAACGAGGCTTTTTTAAACTACTTAATGTGTTATTATTCAGTGTTTTGACCCCATTCAAACCCTGAAATGTTAAAATTTGCTATTTTTAGTACTCTATCAACCACCGAATCTGTCAAATCGATGATGTTTTTTGGTTTTGAATAAAAAGAAGGCGATGCTGGCAAAATTATAGCACCAGCTAAAGTTGCCTTTTTCATGTTCTCAAGATGAATCATATTATAAGGTGTTTCTCGTACTACTAAAATTAGTTTTCTTCGCTCTTTTAACATCACATCGGCTGCACGAATTAACAAATTATCGGCAATGCCATTAGATATTTTTGCAAGGGTTCCCATCGAACATGGGCAAACAATCATGGTGTCGTAATTTGCTGAACCGGATGCTAAGGGTGAAAAAAAATCATCTACCGCATAGTGATTTACCGTAAGATTTTTGTATGAATCATCTTCCAGCTCATATTCCCAAACCGATTTTGCATCCTTAGTCATTACCAATGATATTTCAGCATCGGTATTAGTTTGTAACTTTTCGATAATTCGTTTAGCATAAATTGACCCACTGGCTCCAGTAACTCCAATAATAACTTTCATTCTATGCTTCTGTAAATAAGTTGTTTATGGTGTATTCTTTTAATCTTTTTTCTGAAATTTCAACGTATTCTTTTGAAATTTCAGAACCAATCCATTTTCGGTTTAATAAGTGTGAAATTTTTGCAGTAGTCCCACTTCCCATAAAAGGGTCGTAAACTAAGTCGTTTTCGTTTGTCCATGTATTAATTTGGTCAGCAACAAGTTTTTCCGGAAAGATAGCCGGATGATTATAAGCAATTTTGTCTTTTGTAGAAATGCCACCACCTATAGAATAAAAGAAAACATTCCCTACCTTTTTTTCTGTTGTTCTTTCAACTTTTTCATAGTCCAAAGTGCCATTTTGTCCTCTGTTTTTCATGTTAGCAAGACCTTGGTATTTTGTAGGTTCAGTAATTGGATTAAATGTTTTTGGATTTCCTTTTGAAAAAGCAAACATATATTCAAAATGCTGATGGTATCTATTTCCAGTTTGAGGCATTGGATTGTTTTTATAATAAATCATTGTGTCATGAATTCTAAACCCAATTTCTTTAAAAAACAAAGCTTGTTTAAAAGATGTACCAGTTTCACTACCATCTATTGTTGCGTCAGCCACAATCCAAATAATTACTCCCCCGTTTTTTGTAATACGGAATAATTCTTTTGCAATCTTTTCAAATTCAAATTGATAACCATTATAATTCCTAATATTGTCATACGGTGGTGATGTTATTACAAAGTCAATAAAGTTGTCATGCATATTGCTCATTGTAATTAAACAATTCTCGTTGTATATTTTTCCAAATTCCATTTAGCAAATTTAATCTATTTTCTGAGAAAAGGCGAATGGTTTTTAGTTTTTTTAATATATAGAAACCATCTTTAGTAACAAAGATGATGGTGGTTTTATTAATTTCAACAAGTTGAATTATAAAGCTAAAAAGCATAATACATCGAAATTTGCACTACATCGTTAAATTGTCGTC
>CAZFPO010000160.1:0-4948 GCA_964521105.1 uncultured Lentimicrobiaceae bacterium
TTATACACAATGTTTTAACCGCTTTTGTTAATAACTTTTATGCGGATTTAAGGTTAATTAAGAAATATTTTTATTAACTTTGTTAAAATAAATCAATTTATACATAAAGTTATGAAAAAATTTAAACTAATTTTTCCAGTATTAATTGCCATAGCAATATTTATTGGATTCGGTTGTAAGAAAGACGAGAAAAAAATGAAATTTGGTAAAGCTAAACTTGGTGTTAGCTTTGGACTAATTGACAAAAATTTGCTAAACACCTATACACTCACTAAACAAACTCCCGATAATTACCAAATTGCAATGAAAAGTTGTAAATTAATGGGTGAAGATGGAACTGCCGATTATGTTTTGTTTAACGAAACAAACTTATCTAGTTCGCGAGTTTTTGATTTTACAGCAGGCACTATTACTCATAATTTAACCGATGAAGAAATACCAGAAGGGAATTACACTGCTTTCAAATTTGAATTGTACTATTTACAAATGCGTTTGCCCATTTCGACTGTAAATCGAGGACTAGAATACCGAAATATTCGCATTTACTTCTCTGACGACGGCATTCATCGTCCTGGCGACGTTACTCAAATTAACGAAACTGGCACTGAAATCGGGTGGCTGTTTGGCGAGAATCAAATGCCTGACTTTGACCCTGTTACACCACGAAATGCTGCTTATACGCATAGTGGAAATGGAACCGACTGGTATCAGTTTGCCGACAAAAATGGTCAAAACTATGGTCCATTCGGACAAATGTCTTTTTGGAGCAATGCAACAAACCCATATACTTCAAGCATCACTTTTACTTTTGAAGAAAGTGACGGAGAAAACGTAGTAATTAATTTTAACGTTTTCCAATGCTGGAAATTTGAAGATAAAAACAGCGATGGAAATTTTGGTGGTCAAGATTTAATGAACGACCCAGACCCTACTCGCTGGCAAATGAATTATCCAATAATTACTGTTAATTTAGAGTAAGATTATGAGTGCTAAATTAAAAAAGCCATTTAAACCCAAATTTGATTGGGAAGCGTTTTATATGTTAGGAGGTTTTGGAATTGCTTCTACTGCCATTGGAGCTCTTATATTTTGGGCTTCCTATACCGCACCTTAAGCAAATACAGAACTACTTTCGGCTAATACCATGCAACGACTCGTTAGAATGTTACCCAACGACACATCGAATAAAATTGCCATGATTATCGCCATCCTATTTATGATATTTGGTGCATTTATGATTATCGCAATGATTTATCGTACCATTCGATTTTTATTGTTTAAACGTTAACTAGTAACGGGTTAATAATGGAAACGTAACAATCAAACTACTTAATATCCATTTTCTCAAAAGGAGTCCTTTTCAAGAGTCTCCTTTTGGGTTTAAATATATTTTTACCCCAATTTTCCAGCAATAAAAGCCGTTGTCCATGCAGCTTGGAAATTAAATCCACCAGTAACGCCATCAATATCAAGCACTTCTCCTGCAAAATACAATCCCTTGCAGGTTTTACTCTCCATGGTTGACATATCAACACTTTGCAAACTTACTCCACCACAAGTAACATACTCATCGGTGAATTTTGCTTTACCTTTTACTGAATAATCGTCGTTGCAGAGGATATTTGTCAGCTTATTTAAACCTTTTTTACCAAGTTCAATCCATTTTCTGTCAGGATTTAAGTCACATTTTTCCAGAAAATAAATCCACAATCGAGAAGGAATTGAATAGGGATGATTATTCGTAATCAACTTATAGGAGTTTTCTTCTGCAATTTTCAGCAACTCATTAAACACCAATTCGTTGTTCACTTCATTCGTCCAGTTAATTTGAATTTTGGTTTCGTAATTTAAGTCGAAAAGTTCTCTGGCACCGAAGGAAGATAATTTCAAAATTGCTGGACCGCTCATTCCCCAATGCGTAATCAACAAGGCACCTTCGGATTTAATTTTTGTTCCTTGAATACGAACCATCACATTTTCGACCACAATTCCCATTAATTCGGTAATCGCTTCATCTGGAATATTAAAGGAAAATAAGGATGGAACTGGAAATTCAATTTTGTGATTCAAATTCTCAAGCCAATCCAAGCCTTGTCTTTTTGGCGAACCACCCGTTGTTACAATCACTTTATCAAATAATTGTGATTTCTGGTTTTCACCCAAAAAATTCAACTGAAAAGTATCATGTTGAAAAATCATTGAACTCACCGAATAACTAGTTTTTATATCTATTCCCAATCGAGTAATTTCACTTAAAAAACAATCGATAATTGTTTGAGAATCTTGAGACATTGGAAAAACACATTCATCTTCCTGTATCGACAATTGAACACCACGTTTTTCGAACCATTCCATCGCATTTTTATTATTAAACACATAAAATGCTTTTTTGAGTTCTCGTCCACCCCGTGGATAAGCCTTACATAATTCGGCAACAGAATCGCATGCATTGGTTACATTGCAACGACCTCCACCCGAAATTTTCACTTTCGACAAAACTTGATTTGACTTTTCGAAAATTACAACTTTTGCATCAGGAAAATTTTCCTTAACCGTTATTGCCGAAAAAAAACCAGCTGCCCCACCTCCAATTATAGCTACGTTCATCGTTGTTGTCCTAAATTATAATACAAAAGTAATGCTTTATAGCGAATTTTTAATTAATTGATATTGGGAAAGGGTAACTCAAAATTTAAGTGATTTCAACGCTTTAATAAGGTGGTTTCGATAGGTCTATCCGCTATGGCGGGCTCAGTCACCAATTCAATATTGTTTATGAAATTAAAAACAATCTTTAAAATGGGAAAAAATTCACCACCGTGTAATACAAAATAACACCATTTCCGATAGTAAAAACCATTCCCCAAAAAATCGGATGAATGTGTGTAATTTTTGACAAAACCGTGGCATCACCAGCAGCTTTTGAATTGGTAAACGACAAATACAAAACAGCTAAAGGTGAATATACGGCTTCGGTTAAAATTACAAATACATAAATAAAACAAGCCAAATTAATGACATCATTCAGTTTAAAGTAAATTAATGCTCCATTTAATAATGCAAAACCTATTAACCAAAAAGCTCCAAACCAATTTCGTATAAATAATACTAAAATTAAAACAGCTACTCCCGATAAAATCCAAATTGCCAATTCGGTTTGCTTTTGAGAAATTAGATACAACAAACCCATTCCAGATAATGCCGACAAAGGATAACCGGCTAATGCTGTTAAAATGGTAGCAAATCGACCGGCTCCTTTTACACTAATTTCGCCTTCGGTGTTTGAAAACAGTTTTATGGACTGAATTTTCCCCGAAAAACAAAAAGCTACCAATCCATGAGCCGCTTCATGTAGCATTGTATTCACTACTTTTAAACCTGTTCCAACAAATGGAATGCGACAAGTTAGGAAAACCGCACCAAATAGAATATAAAACATTAATGGGTCGAACCAGTTAAACACCATATTTCAGATTTTCGTGATGGAAAGCAAAGTTAAACAAATTTCTAATATTTCCTTATATGCCTTATATGGTTCCATTTTTTCTACCATATAAGAAATATAAGTTCCATATAAGAAAAGACAACACTGCGTATTTTAATGGCTTGAATTTTTTGCGAATTTATTGCTTGATTAATAAAGTTGAATGAAAAATTGTATTTTTACAAATCATAATACTAATCTAGAATATTCCTTTTAATCATTATTACTTATTTGCTATGATTCATTCCCAAACAGAAAAATCAACAAGAAAATTAAATATTTGACTACAATGAAATTCATCAATATAATACTTGCATTATTCATTTTGAATATTTTTATTTATACATCATGTAAATCCCAAAGCATCAATAATAAGCACAATATACTTACTGAATTACCAATATTAATCGAGATAAATTATAATAATCATAAAACTCCTCAATACAAGGAAGCAATTTACATACACTCAATTGCAGTTGACAGCATAAGTTATGGTTATAAGGCAATTGTAACAATAAGGAGCTTGAGAGGCAAATCAGTAGATACAACATTCATATTAAATACCTTACAAGTAAACACCATTAACTGCTTTCAAGCAAACATTAAAAATGGTTTTAGTGAGGAAGAAAGTAAATTTGCGGGTTGGGATGCATACTATAGAATTTATATTTCGGGTAAAATTATTGAATACTCCTTGCCAAATTTTTATAGTTTGTTCAACGCTTTGATACGAAAAGAAGAATTCCCTTGGAATAAATAACGCCATATTAATGGAATATTTAGTCCAAATAATTTTATTGATATTTCTCATTTTGAATCTCCATTTGGTAGTGAAGAATTAATTTTTTAAGTAAAATCTATTTTTTTTCAAAGGTTTAAACCCGCATAAAAAATATCGACATCAACGCAGTAAAGAGTAAACATCTATGATATAGACTCTTCTCTTCGCTATCGCTTGTTCTGAATGACAATTTTATAGCTATAATTTCTGTCCCGTAGGGACAAAATATCGGTAAAAAAGAAGTTAATCAAAAATATTCATGCCGTTAGGTATGAAATATTCGTTCACATCAGAGTCCTCTGCGAGACCTCCGATGAAGATTCTGACAAATGTCAAAACCATCGTTGGTGACAACACCAACAATGGCGATAGAGTTACACTATGTTCCACATAGTGCACACAGAGTTACACTGTGTTTTAAAGCGCACAAAGTAAAATACTGCGAAATACAAAAGTTAAACAAAAATTTCTTTATTTCCTTATATGGTTCCATTTTTTCTACCATATAAGAAATATAAGTTCCATATAAGAAAAGACAACACTGCATATTTTGAAATCACTTTTACGAAAAAACTGCCACCGAGGCTCTAAGGCACGAAGGTTCACTAAGATTTCTTAGTGTAACTTTGTGACTTCGTGGCTTTGTGGCTATTTTATGAAAGAAAATTTTCAAATCAAGAATT
>CAZFPO010000161.1:0-4938 GCA_964521105.1 uncultured Lentimicrobiaceae bacterium
TAATTTCATTTTCGCTGATGAATTTATATTCGCAGCAAACGTTTCGGAAAATTGAAAATAAACCCGAAAACCGAAGGTCGTTTGTGTTTACATACGAAATTAATGGTATAACTCCTTCAAAAATAGCTCGTTTTCAACAACGAATACCAAACGATTTTACAATTAATAAAAATTCAATCAGCGATTTTCATTTAATTGAATATAGCGAAATGATTACTTTTATTTGGCAATCACTCCCAGCAGATACGGTTTTAAAATTTTCGTTTGAGATAATTTCTCCAACCGATGTACAGGGAACATTTCATTTGGGCGAAGCTGCATTTATGAGTTTAAACGACTACAACCAATTAGTTAAAATTTCGTTTAAATCGTGTCCGGTACTGATAAATGATGCCCCCTACACGTATTCATTTAAATCGAATTATCCTAAAAATGGGGAGGTGCCATGTGGCGAAGATACTATTCCGCAAGTTGTTGAAATTAATAAATCATCAGAAATAGTCGAGGATAATGTGGTTGCAAACACCGATACTACTCAAATATTAGATTATTATTATCGAATGCAAATTAGTGCCTCAAAGTCGCCTCAAAACCTATCTGATTTTGAAAAATATTTAATCGGAAATGATATGGTTTTTGTGGAACAACATCAAGGTTATTACAAATATACCATCGGAAACTTTAAAAATTATAAAGATGGACAAGAGCGGATAAAGCAATACAAAAACCAACGAAAATTAGACGGATTTATAGTTGGGTATTTTAAAAATAATAGAATCGATGTGCATACGATGCCCGATTATGGGAAATAACATCAAATTGAAATATATTATTGACCAAATGATTGATTTTGTATAAAAGAACGCTAAAGGAGTCTTAAAATGATTTTTGGACTAGTTTTTAAATAAAGATGTTATAAAACCAAAATTGTGATTAAACATTTTCGTTAAAATCGGAGTTAAAAACACAATGAAAATGAAGAACTAATCCAAATATTAAAAAATAATTGTTAATTTTTTTTCGTTAACAATTTCAATATTTAATTGATTTATAATTATTTAACTGCTTTTTTTTCACAAGGTGCGATTTTTTTTAACCTTTAAATAGAAATAGTCTAAACAAAAATAGTGTTTTGTGGTTTAATAATTTGTTAAGCGTAAAATTTGATAATAAATTCGCTAAACACATAACACATTGAAATTTAATTGAATATATTTTTTTATTACATAAAATAGAATAAGTCTGAATAAAAATAATAATATAATCTTTACAAAATGGAAACACCAATAACAAAAATAGGAAAGAAATCGAAACTATTTAAAACAACTATAATTGCAATGTTTTTTATAGGAATTTTGTTTTCAAACATGCTTTTATTTTCACAAAATGTAATAGAGTTAAAAAGTGCAATTAATTCCTTTAATAAATCGTTAAGCTCTTCCGATCAGTTAAAAGCAAAACATTTAAGAAGTTTGGCTTATGAATTTAATCCCATGTTTTTCTACAAAAACAACAGGATAGTTGCAAGTAGCGATGAACAACCTTTAGTTGGTGAAATTGAATTTAATCAAATTCAGTCATTATATATAAAAAACAAATTATATGAAAGTGTCGAGTTTTTAAGAATTATGGTGCCGAATCCTAATCAAATTGGTGATGTTCTGAATGTTTCTTTATTATCTCATTTCAAATCGTTAAAGTATATCCAGTTTGTTTGTGCATTTAAATGTACTCCAAATTTTGTTGAGTCATTGTTTATCCCCGATTTAAGGGTTAGTGTGTTTTATTCTCAGGAAATTCCCGAGTAACATTTTAAAATATTGTTGAATTTAAAAAAATTGAAATTATGAAAAATATTTATCACAATAGCTCAACAAAAAGCATATTACAATCCTTTATTTTGGGATTGACGTTGCTTTTAAACAGTGTCGGTTTCATAAGGGCTCAAGTTGTTGTTCCATTTACCCAGAGAACATCTGTATATACTCCAACAAAAAAAATATATAATATTAAAGGGGATTTTACGATGATTGGTAATACAAATTTAACCTTGGCAAATTATGGGGACAATAATGGTAATCAAAATTCGATGATTTATGTTGATGTTGATTCAGACCCGACAACTTTAAATTCTTCATCAGCTGTTTTGAATTTTTCAACCGAAAATGGATCGATACCAAGTTGTTCAAATATAATTTATGCTGGGTTGTATTGGACAGGTAGAACCTCAGATGGTGGCAATAGCCCACTTACATTTACCGTTACAAAAAACGGAAACACTGTTAATTTTGATAAACAAAAGGTATTGATTAAAGGACCTGGAGCAACTTCGTATACTTCGGTTACAGCGAGTCCAACAAATATATCATATCCAAATACAAATTATGGTCAAATGTATTCGGCTTATGCCGAAGTTACCGATTATGTTCGTCAGTATGGTATTGGAAATTATTTTGTTGGAAACATTGCATTAAATGAAGGCAATGGAGGTGGAACAGGATACTATGGTGGATGGGGAATGATTGTAATTTACGAAAACTCGAAAATGAAATGGCGTGATGTTACAGTTTTTGATGGACATGCTTACGTAGCTGGTTCAATTACTGCCGACTATACGGTACCAATTACAGGGTTTAATACTGTTCAAAGTGGAAACGTTAACATGAAATTGGGAATGATTGCAGGAGAGGGAGATAGAACTATTTCGGGTGATTATTTTCAAATACGAAATCACACCAATACTAGTTGGGTTACTTTAAATCATGCTTCAAATGCAGCAGATAACTTTTACAACAGTTCAATTTTTACTGGAGGAAATACAAGAAATCCAAACTTATTAAACAATACCGGGTTGGATATTTCAATGTTTAATATTCCAAATGCAGGAAATGCGGTAATTACTAATAACCAAACGTCTGTGAATTTTAGGTATGGAACAACGCAGGACACATACATCATTTCGATGTTTGCCATGTCGGTTGATGCCTATATTCCAACGCCCGAAGCTCAAACTTCCATTGTTAGTATAAATGGGGTTCCCTATATTTCAGGAAACCCACTAACAGCACAACCTGGAAACGAAATTGAAGTTACGATTGACTTGCGAAATAAAGGGACAGAACCTATTGATAGTGCTGTATTAATAATACCTATTCCGTTTGCCTCAAGTTATGTAAGTAGTTCGAGACAGATATTTTTTGCACCATTGCCTACACCAAATAATTTATATTTTGACCCGTCTTTAGGTGCTAATGGTTCAATTGTATGGAAAATAGGCACTTTGCCAATTCCTGCTAATCAAAATGACTTACTTGGAAAATTGACCTTTAAGATTCGGGCAACAACGGATTGTCAAATTTTGGCAAATCCAAATTGTAATCCCGAAGTGTCTATTTCTGGTCACATGAATGGAGTTGGCAGTATTAGTCACACCGTTTTTTCAAATCATGCAACCATGCAAGGGTATCAGATGACGGGAAGCTGTATTGGCGAACCTATTGTTGTTCCTTTTAAAGTGAGTATTGATGCCAGTAGTTATATTACTTCAAATTGTGCTTCTACTCCTAGTATTCTTAACTTTGTACAATGTAATGTAACATCAAACATACCTATCACTCAAATTTCGGGAAATTTTCCTTCCGGAACACGTTTTTATAATCAATATCCTGTTACAGGAACAACCATTGAATACACTATTTCAAATCCATTTCCAGGAACTGTTGGAACTAGAACATATTATGCAGTTCCACCGGGTTCAACTTCTTGTTATTTTCAATTTACCATTCAGGTTTTAAACCTAACAAGCATACCTTCGGTGAGTGCATCACCCGTAGAATATTGTATTAATGCTCCTGCTGTTCCTCTTACTGCTACAGCCAGCAATGGGGCTTATACGTTGTATTATTATGATTCGCCAAGTGGAACTCCTCAATTATCAATTACTCCTTCAACAGCTGTTGCTGGAACATTTACATACTATGTTTCCGAAGGTTTAGCTGGTTCATGTATTAGTCCGAATAAAGTTCCTATTCAAGTAGTTGTAAAACCATTACCGGTTGCTCCAACAGCGGCAAGTTCTAATATTACGAAAGTCTGTTATGATGATAATGGAAATATTATTTTAACGGCAAGTGGCGGTTCAGGTACAGTTTTAAAATGGTTTACTGGTTCTTGTAACGGAACGCTTGTTGGGACTGGAAATAATTTAAGTATTCCATCGCCAAGCACTCCAACTACTTACTATGCTGCATGGGAAAATTCTTGCGGAATTTCCTCCTGTGCTCAAGTTTTTGTAGACGTCGTTCCTCAGATACTTGTTAATGGAAGTGTTACTGCACAAATAAGTTATTACAATGCGTCTACAGGTCAGTTAACAATAGCTGCAAGTGGTGGAAGTGGCACATTTACATATTCACTTAATGGTGGTACACCTCAAGCATCGAATGTGTTTTCGGGCTTAACAGCAGGAACCTACACGATTACGGTTTACGATAATTTTGGATGTACTGCTACGCTTGTGATTACCATTAATAATGCATTGCAAATTATTGCGGTAGATGATAGTGGAACGGCAAACGGTATGACTGGGGGAATTGCAGTTACCAATGTTTTGAGTAATGACCTCTTAAATGGTTTATTAGTAATCCCTGATGATGTAAATCTAACGTTTATAAGTACAACAAACCCCAATATTTCATTAGTTGGTTCAAATGTAGTTGTAGCACCAGGCACACCTGCTGGAACTTATTATCTCGTTTATCAAATTTGCGAAATTGCCAATCTAACCAATTGCGACCCAGCTACAGTAACTGTTGTTGTTCCTGCATCGCAAATAATTGCCAATGATGATAATGTATCGGGAATTAATGGTTCAATAGGAGCAATAAATGTAGTAAACGTTTTTACAAATGATTTATTAAATGGTAATCCGGTAAATCC
>CAZFPO010000162.1:0-4897 GCA_964521105.1 uncultured Lentimicrobiaceae bacterium
CTGAGTATGTTGTTGAATCAACAGGATTATTTTTAACCAAAGAAACAGCCGAAGCTCATATAAAAGCAGGTGCTAAACGAGTCGTTATGTCGGCTCCTTCAAAAGATGATACTCCAATGTTTGTAATGGGTGTAAATAACCAAGACTACAAAGGCGAAGCAATTGTTTCTAATGCTTCATGCACTACAAACTGTTTAGCACCACTAGTAAAAGTTATTCACGATAATTTTACGCTTTTAGAAGGCTTAATGACAACAGTACATGCCACAACAGCAACTCAAAAAACGGTAGATGGTCCATCTGCAAAAGATTGGAGAGGAGGACGTGCAGCCACTGGAAATATTATACCATCATCCACCGGAGCAGCAAAAGCAGTTACAAAAGTAATCCCATCTTTAAAAGGAAAGTTAACCGGAATGTCGTTTAGGGTGCCTACCTTAAATGTATCGGTTGTTGATTTAACATGTCGTATCGAAAAAGCAGCGACTTACGAAGAAATTAAAGCCGCTGTTAAAAAAGCCTCCGAAAACGAAATGAAAGGAATTCTAGGTTATACCGAAGAAGCAGTCGTGTCGTCTGATTTTATTACCGACCCTCGAACTTCCATTTTCGACGCTGAAGCCGGAATTATGCTCAATCCAAACTTTGTAAAACTAGTTTCATGGTACGATAACGAATGGGGTTATTCCAATAAAGTGTTGGATTTAATTTCGCACATGAGCAACGTAAAATAAAAACAAAACAGGCTATATAATTTCATTTTTGAGATTATATAGCCTTAACTTTATAAGAATGACTGCTAAATTAAAATTTGCCATCTTTTTACTAACAGCTCTATCTTTTTTCGCTTTTACTTATCAAATTAGTGAAAAAAAATTGAGCTTAACAATGACTTCTCGCCTTTTAAAAAATGGAAAGAAAATCGAATATAATAGCGATATTTTTTATCATTTCGACAAAGGAATTATGATTACTCATTATTATGAGCCATTTGAGTATTTTATGATTACCGATTCAAAAGGCGAAATTAAAATGTATTACCCACAAAAAAACGAAGTGTATATTTCGCGAGACCCCTCACAAATTACCGAACACACAATTTTTTATTACTTTTTAGCCAATCGTTTAGCAGATTTTGGACTACGAGATTTGGGTTTTACAATTGCCAAAACCGAACCTCAAAAAAACATTATGGTTACTCATTGGGCTCCACCAAAAGAAATTGAAAATACCATAAAATCAGTTGAATTAGTTCACGAAAACAGCCTCCCAATATATATGGCATACTATTCGCCAAAAAATAAAATTTCTCGAAAAATTTACTACTACAATTACACCGAAGATAAGCAACTCCCTATCCGCTTTCCTCAAAAAATTGTTGAATTTAATTATTTTGATAATGGCGACTCGCTTGTAACTCAAATGGTTTTCTCGAAAATTAAATATGGACAACAAGCAAATAATCCAAATTTTGATTTTAAAATACCATTCAATGCAAAAATTGTTAAACAAAATTAGATTCATTTTATTTGTAATTGTTTTAATTGTTAGTTATCCGGTTAAAGCTCAATCGTTAAAAAATGATTTTGAAAAAATAGCAATTTCTAACTTTTCAAACAATTCATTTCATGACCATCAACCGAGCTTTCTTCTACCTAATTCAAAGTATTTGGTGATAAAATATAATCCATTATCTTTATTTTTGGGCTCATTAATGTATGTTTATCAGAGTTATTTTTCAAAACAATTTTCGGCTGGTTGTCTTTTTAATCCTTCATGCTCTAACATGAGCAAGCAATTTATTAGTGAATTTGGTTTAATAAAAGGTTTTTTTTTATCTGCAGACAGATTGACACGGTGTAATAGAATTGCTGCAACAGGTGTTCACCCTATTAGAATCAATCAAAACGACGGAAAAATACATGAAAATGCCGAAATGTTTCGTGTAAAAACTAAACAAAAATAAGGCAATGAACAATCGATTTTTATTGGTTTTAATAATGTTTGAATTGACTTTTTTATCATTCGTTAATGCTCAAAACTCAAACGACTCAACTAATGTTAGAACTAGTGAAATTAACTACGAAATCGCTTTTTCAAACCATTTAATACAACTCAAGGATTATAACAATGCTATTGAAACCCTTAAAACATTATTATCCGACACTGTCGATAGAAGTAGTTTTGATTCTATCTGTTTTTTAATTGCTCGATCTTATTTTTATCAAAAAAACTTCGACTCAAGCGTAGTATATTTTAATAATATTTCTCAAAACGCTTCGTTTTATCATGCGGCAAACTATTATAGTTCATTGTCATATTCCTATTTGTCCGATTACGAAAATGCTGAAAAAACACTTTTTAAAACAAATCAAACCGACACAAATTTTATACAATTATATTATTTAAATAGGGCTGGTATTTCGCTGTTTAAAAGAGATGTTGAAAAAGGATTAGAAAATATTAATAAGTTTTCAAAAAATTGGTACCCCGTGGTTGAACAACAAGAAAATATGAGTTTATTATACCAAGATATTTCTAAATTTAAAAAAAAGTCGCCCTTTATAGCGGGTGCTCTTTCGGCTATTATTCCTGGCTTGGGAAAAATATACAATAATCGACTTGGAGAAGGAGTTTCGGCTTTTTTAATCACAACAACTATGGGTTTGGTTGCATTTGAAAACTTCAGAAAAGACGGAATTAAAGACCCGAAAACAATTTTATTTGGCTCTATTTTTTCTGTATTTTATATTGGAAACATTTGGGGAAGTGCCCTTAGTGTTAAATTAGTGAGAGATGAATTTAATCAAGAAATTAATGAACAAATACTCTTTAATCTTCGCGTTCCTTTGCGGATTATTTTCGAATAATCTGTTTCCGCAAATTACAAAAGCCGATTCATTATTTGAAAAAAATGAGTATGAAAAAGCAATTGTTTTATATGAAAGATGCATTTTTTCATCGTCAAACGAGGATAGTATTTCAATTTTATTAATCAAAAAATCGTATGCATATAAAGAAGTTAAACAACACGAAAAGGCAATAATTACCCTTGAACGAATTAAAACCGAAACATTATCCGACTCGCTACATTTTATTGTATATTATGAATTAGCTTTAAATGCGTATCTTGATGGAAGATTTAATGAAGCTATCAGTTTTTGTAATATACTAACTTATTATCACAAAGAAAAAGCTTTCCCATTAGTAAACATATACATCATTCTTGCACTATCAAATAATCAAATTGAAAATTATCCCGATGCTTTAAAATATTCAATCGAATCTATAAATAATTCATCTTTACAGAACTCTAAAAAAGACAGTTTGATTAATGCTTTAAATATTTTATTTTCACCCAAAAATGTTCCAAAATTTAAAAAACCAGAACGTGCTGAATTACTTTCGGCAATATTGCCAGGATTAGGACAGTGTTATTCGGGATATTATTTAGAGGGTTTTGCTAGTTTTATTACCCATATTGCTTTAGCTGGTTTAACGGGATATGCCGCATATAAAACCTATTATTTAACGGCATATTTTGGTGGAGTTTCGATGTTTATGAGGTTTTATTTCGGTGGCAGTAGGCGAAGCGAGTTTTTAGCTCATAAAAGAAATGAAAAAAATAAAACCGATTTTTTTGAAAAAAACAAGAAACTAATTATCATAAAATAAAAAAAAAGCGACCAACAAAACGTGGTCGCTTTTTTTATTTAGGCAGATATTCTACCACATAAATACTTTTTGATTGTTTTCGTACTTACGAATGTCATCGTTGATAGCTCCAATTAATAGAACAACCCAGTCAACCGTTTGGATTATACCACAACCACCACCAGTACAAAAATAAAGAATAAAAATTCCAGTACTAGAACCTAAATACAAGCGATGAATACCGCAAACACCTAAAGATGCTGTAAAAGTTAAAGCCCATGCTACCCAAGGGTTTTTACTGCTTAATTGTGCCTGAGGCGAAGGTAAAGTAGTAAAATCAGCAATTTGATTAACCGAAACTTGCTCTGCTTGTGCAAACATTTGATCAACAGCTTTGTCGTTAATTGAATACGAATTTGCCGAAACACCCATACTTACTGTAACAAGAGCGAAAATTAAAACAAATAATTTTTTCATAAAAATTGATTTTAGTTGTTATTTGATGCAAATATAATTAATTTTTTTATTGTGTATAAAACAATAATTTACAAATTTAAATATTATTTAATCTTAGCCAATTTTGCAGTAACTTTCACGGTAGTAATTTTGGTTAATATCCCAATACCTAAAATTGGTTTTACAACCTTAGTTTCATACTGAGGATAAAAAACCACATCATAACCAGGGTTTGCTGTCATTAATTCGTATAAAGCATAATTGGCTGATTTGTCGGCAATAAAATTACCAACAACCGGTAAGCTAGCAACACTAATATTCATAACTCCGCCGTCAATTGAACCTGTTTTTTGAGTAAATAATCTCGAAAAATCAATTCCCAAAATTGTAGTAGTTTTTGCCTCAGCGCTTACTTGATTCGAAAAAGTAAAATCATCTTTTTTAAACTCAACTCGTGCATTGGGTTCTTTCATCGTATGATGATAAGAAGTACAACTACTAAAAAAAACAGCTAATGCTACAATAACTAATAAACTAAATTTTTTCATAAATAAATAATATTGGTTAATAAATGCAAAGATATGTAAAAATATTTAATAATAACTCAACAGTCCTAGTGTTTTTATAATTGTTGATAAATAAAAACAGGCTATTGGGGAAACAGCCTGTTTTTTAACCAAAACACACAAAATGAAAGGGGGATTCCCCTATCGTGGCATCGACTGGAATTGAACCAGTGACACAAGGATTTTCAGTCCTCTGCTCTACCAACTGAGCTACGACGCCT
>CAZFPO010000163.1:0-4806 GCA_964521105.1 uncultured Lentimicrobiaceae bacterium
TTGAATTTTTGCAATAGGCTGTAAATGAGATTGATGCTTAATTCTGTCATTGGTAATGGAACGAAGTGAAATGAGGAATCACTTTCACTGCGTGGTTTTTTTCGAAAGGTTTTGTTTTTCTAATGTGGTTTTATTCAAACTGTTTGTTTTTATTTATATTTGTAAAAAAAAAACCAATCCCCATGAAAAAACAATTTTTACTTTTTACTTCTTTTGGTATTTTAGCGTTTGTAATTTTATTGTCATGCAGCCAAAGTTCAAGCAATAATTCTGAAGAAGAAATTGCAGTAAAGCAAAAGGTTTATAACGTATATAAACTTGATTCCATAAATCCAAAAGCCACTTGGAATAGGATATTGGATCAAAAGCCAACCAAACAAAAAGTAGAAATGTTTGGAGGTGTAGTCGATGTTGATTTAGGCGAAGTAAAGATGGAAAGCTCGGGTACCGCCGTTGTTAAAGAAGGGGTTTTGAAAACCACCGATGACAGCATTACAAGTGCCACTATTGTTTTTGATATGGCTTCTTTTAAGTTATCGAAAGATAAAGGTAAAGGTTTGTTTGACGTAAAACAATATCCGAATTCGAATCTCGACATGACAAATTTTAAAAAGGACAGTGCCTTTTACAATGCAAAAGGGAATTTAACCATTCAGGGCGTTACAAATCCGGTTGATATAAAAACCGAAGTTATAAAAACCGACAAAACATATCAACTTAAAGGTTCATTTACGTTCCAAACCATGGATTTCCCACTTCGTGAAAATGTAACCAAAAAGGATGTAAACAAAGATGAAATAAAGATTAAATTCGATTTGAAATATACTTTTTCGGAATCAAGTAAAAAATGATTTATGAGCCGACATTAAAAAAAACACACATGTAATTCTTTAAAAGGCATTTTTGTTTACAATTTGATTTTATTGATTAATACCTAAAAGCAGATGACATCATTTCAATGTCAGATTTTGTTATACCAATACCATGTGCTAGGGTTTTCCAATTTTTAACTGCATTTTTAATTTCTTCAATAATGACATTCATTTCATTGTTTGAGAGTTGAAAATACAAGCCAACACTTTTTGCTAGTTCAAAATCTAAAGAATTATCATGAGTGTCTATGTTAAGCGATAGACCATTTTTGTCAATTGATGGATTGATGTCGAATGCAGGAGAAAGTGTCCATCCTTTGTTAGTCAATAAAAATCCATGATTGCGAAGATGATCATCAGTATTCGATATGGAAATGTTAAACACAATTCTTTTCCATAGTTGATTTAAGTCTTTTTTATTTTGATAGCAGGAAAACTTTATAAACTCAGCAATATCTAAATAACTAACAGTCTTTTCTTTAATTGTTTCTTCATTATTACTAGTTAAAGTCATTGCACTTGCAAAGTGGATTCTTTCATTTTTTAATCGGTCAAACCTTTTAGTGAAAAAAGTATGAAATTTTCCTGTAACTCTTTCAATTCGTGAAGTAGATATCTCGATACCTACATCACGAGCAAGTTTATATGCCAGAAATTCCCATGCTCCTTTATCAATTGAGTCATTTTTGGACGGAAATTTGGCTATCCATAAATCATTTTGTTGATCTAGTACATTTGCTTTGGGTCTTGCACCTCCAAGTGATGAACCTGGTGCCATTAATATGTTAAGCCATTTGTTAAAGTCTTTTTTATCTTCATCTGATTCAAATACATTGGCTGCATGTTGAATTTCTCTAATTCTGCTCAATGGTGGAATTGTTGCCTCCAATGAATTGTCTAGAAATGGGCCGTTGGGATTTAATTTAAATCGCAATGCACCCATTCTACACTCATCATGAACTCCTAATAAAAAATCAATATCGTACAAGTTTGGAGATGCAATGCCTAATTCTTTTGCATTTTGAATTGCTCGTCTTTTCATTAAATTTCTTCCCCAAGTATCAGGCATTGAATCGAAAAAAAAGCCAAAATTATCTTTTTGTATGGGATATTGTTGTCCTTTATACCAGCCAATATCAGGATCTAATAATATTTGTTCATTGCTTTGAATCCATTCATTAGAGTATTCAAAACTGAACGCCTTTCGGCCCTTAGCTTGTTGAGCACTCAATATGCCTATTATTTTGGGCTCTTTCATTCCAAGCCAATGTGCATAAATATAAATGTCTGTTTTTGTTGAAATCATTTGCTATTTTTTCTAATCAACATCAAGTCTATTAATTTTCTACCGAATTCATCATCCGAGGCAAGTTTTAAAAAATCATCTTGCAAACCAAAAACTCTTAAAACGTTAAAATATGCTGCCATCGAAACACTTCCATTTCCCTTTTCAATTTGATAAAGAGTGCTTCTATTAATTCCTGAACGTTCACTAACTTGAGTAGTAGTGAGTTTTCGGCGTTTACGAGCGAGTTTAATGTTTTCTCCAACTTGCTCCATGATTTTCTGATGTTGAGGAAATAAAATTTGTTTTTTCGTATTCATTATAAATGTTGATTATTATCAGCAAAAATAATCAATTTGTTTGTATTAATCAACATTATTTTGTTTTTTTACTAAAATTTTTGATGAAAATATTGAAAAATAACAAACTTTAAGTGTTGAAAAAAGAATAATTCCTTGGCATTAATGATCACTTTAATTCAATTTAGTAAATGATGCGAAATTGTTTTGTTGAATAAAACATAAACCTTTAGCTGAATTATTCTAAACTACTATTGAATTTTGTATTAAAATTGCACTTTTGGGATACAAAAACTTGTTGATATTAATTTTAAACATGTAATAACTATCAAACAAGTTTTGAATTAGTATCCAAAAATTGTTGTAGTTTTGATTGATAATTCATAGAATCTAAAATTACAAACCATGAAATTTATATATTTTTCCCTAATTCTATTTGTTGCAAACCTTACATTATCAGCTCAAAATGTGATGATTAGTAATTCATTTTATCCAAATGAAACTTCGATAAAAATTGATCCAAAACATCCAAACGTGATGATTGCCGGAGCAAATCTCAACAATTATTACATCAGTATCGACAGCGGTTTTACCTGGACGGAGCAGATTTTAACTTCCAGCTTTGGAGTATGGGGCGATCCGGTGATTGATGTGGATACATCTGGAAATTTTTACTATTTCCATTTGTCGAACCCCACGCATCCCGATTCGATAGACTGGATTGATAGAATTGTTTGTCAAAAAACTACCGATAATGGAAATTCGTGGTCGGATGGCTCATATGCTGGATTAAACGGAACAAAAGAACAGGATAAACAATGGTCGGTTGTTGACCGAACAAACAATAATATATACTTAACATGGACTCAATTTGATTTGTACGCAAGTGAAAATCCTTTGGATAGCACTACAATATTATTTTCAAAATCAACAGATACAGGAATTTCATGGTCTACACCAAAAAGGATAAACACTCATTCGGGAAATTGCATCGATAGCGATAATACCGTTGAAGGTGCTGTGCCTTGCGTTGGTCCGAATGGCGAAATTTATGTATCGTGGGCTGGCCCAAATGGTTTGGTTTTTAACAAATCCACCGACGAAGGCGAAACATGGCTTGACCACGAAATTTCTGTTTCGGATATTCCCGGAGGTTGGGATTTTGCCGTTTCCGGAATATATCGAGCCAATGGATTGCCAATTACTGCTTGCGATATTAGTAACGGTCCAAATAGAGGAACAATTTATATTAATTGGTCTGATCAGCGTAATGGGGAATCAAATACCGATATTTGGCTCGCAAAATCGACCGATGCTGGTCAAACTTGGTCGAATCCCATTAAAGTGAATAATGATGAAACCGACCGACAACAATTTTTTACATGGATGGCGATTGATCAATCAAACGGATATTTATATTTTGTTTTTTATGACCGAAGAAATTATTCCGATGATTCAACCGATGTATATATGGCTGTTTCAACCGATGGGGGGAATACTTTTGTAAACAAAAAAATCAGTCAATCTCCTTTTAAACCCACTGCTGATGTATTTTTTGGTGATTATACCAATATAGACGCATGCAATGGAGTTATTCGTCCCATTTGGACAAGGTTAAACAATGGTCAGCTCAGTGTTTGGACTGATATTACTCGAATAGAAGATTTTTCATTGTCTGTACCCGAAACTTCAAACATGGGCGACTTGCTCAACTTCGAAAATTATCCAAACCCTGCGTGTAATTATTCCTTTGTTTCATTTAAGTTGCATAATACATCTAACATAAATCTTTCGGTAATTGATGTTGAGGGTAATGTAATCAGTCGAATTATAGAAAATGAGAAACGTGGCTATGGCAAGTATGTTGAACGAATTGACCTGTGCCAATTGAATATACCTTCGGGTGTTTATTTTATTAGACTTGAAATAGACCATAAAGTTAAAACGATGAGGCAGATTGTAGTAAGGTAAAAGCAAATTGTTTTTGAGATTTGACTCCGTAATAAGTAGTTTCTGAATGACAATTTTAGTCTATTTTATAGGCTGTCTCAAAATCCATTTTGCTGAAAATCATCATTGCTCAAACTAAAGGGTGTGCTGATTTTCAGCGACATACATTTTTTTTATCCAAAACAGAGTCTCCTGAAAGGGACTCTGTTGATATGAGTTGTTACTAATGTTTTTTTTACTGAAAATCAAAATTACCCTTACCATTTGTGAAAGTCTTATTGAGCTGCCTTGTGGTGTTTTAAATTTCCGCTACTCGCATTCTTTTTATTTCAAACAATTTTATCCCAAATTTTATTGAAACAAATTTTTCAAATGATTGCAAAAAAAAAGCTGCCCCGAA
>CAZFPO010000164.1:0-4737 GCA_964521105.1 uncultured Lentimicrobiaceae bacterium
AGTGATTGATATGAATCATTAATTAGAGTATTACCAATTTGTTCGGACAGGTATGGTTTAAAATATTCTAAATTGGAATTTTTTATCACAAAAAAAAGATAAGTTTGCATAAAAAATCAATTATGGAAAGTGAAAAATTGGCACCAAAATTTTCGGATATTATCGAAGCTCGCAAAACACTTAAGCCAATTGTGAAATTTACAACCATGGAATACAGTCGTCTTTTTTCGAGCATGTCGGGAGCCGATGTGTTTATGAAACTCGAAAATCTGCAATCTACGGGTTCATTTAAAGTGAGAGGAGCATTTAATAAAATATCTCATTTGCATCCAGAGGAAGTAAAAAATGGAGTTACATGTGCTTCAGCCGGAAATCATGCTCAAGGTGTGGCATTTGCTTCAGCTCAATTAGGAATTCATAGCAAAATATTTATGCCTGTTTTCACTCCACCACTAAAAGTAATTGCGACTAAAGGATATGGTGCTGAAGTTGTTTTAGTTGGCAGTAACTTTGATGAAGCCTATACTGAAGCAAAATTATATGCCGAAAAATCGAAAGCTACATTTGTTGAGCCATTTGATGATCCTTTAATCATTGCCGGGCAAGGTACTGTTGGATTAGAAATTATCGATCAATTAGAAAATGTGGATGAAATATTTGTTCCTATTGGTGGTGGTGGTTTAATTTCCGGTATTGCAATTGCCGCTAAACAAATCAATCCAAATATTAAAATTATCGGAGTTGAATCAGAAGGAACGGCTTCAATGAAAGGTTCAATTGAACAAAATAAAGTAATAACTCTTCCAAAAATTTCTTCCATTGCTGATGGCATTGCTGTTAAACGACCTGGAAACCTTACTTTTAAAATAATTCAGGAGTTGGTTGATGATTTTTTGGTAGTTTCGGATGAAGAAATAGCTCATATTACATACTTATTATTGCAACGTGGGAAAATTCTGGCAGAACCTTCAGGTGTGGTATCATTGGCAGCCATTGCCATGCAAAAAAGAGGTTGTAAGGGAAAACGTGTAGCGGCAGTCATTTCGGGTGGAAATATTAAAATGACATTATTGGAGCAAATTCTAGAAAAAGGAATGCTTAATGAAGGTTTAAGAGTTAGAGTTGCATTATTGGTTCCCGATGTTTCAGGCGAATTGAACGAAATAACTACCGTTCTGGAACACCTTAAAGCCAGCATTCAAGACGTTTCACACGATAGATTTTCGCATATCGTACCTGTAGGTTTTGTTCGAATTACTGTTACTTTTCATATACAAGAAGAAAATCAATTGGACTCGATTGTAGAAAAATTGAAAAAGATTGGAGATAAAGTTGAAATTTTAAACTAAAATAGTTTTTTACAGTAATTTCGTGTTATTTGCGGTTAATGTATTGTAAAAACTATACAAATTTAAACTTCGGATACTTTTTTTTTATAGGTTTGTTTAAAATTAAAAAAATTGCTATGTCATATTTTGAGATTCAAGGCGGTTATAGTTTACATGGTGAAATAATACCCCAAGGTGCAAAAAACGAAGCATTACAAGTACTATGTGCGGTTTTACTTTCTGAAGGAAAAATCACTATTTCGAACATTCCAAATATATTAGATGTAAACAATTTGATTAAACTTTTAAATAATCTTGGAGTAAAGGTTGGTCAATTGGGCGAGGGAGAGTATGAATTCGAAGCAAAAAACATTAATATCGATTATTTAAAAACCAACGAATTTATTTCTTTAGCTCGAAGTATTCGTGGTTCAATAATGATTATTGGACCATTATTGGCTCGATTTGGAAAAGCGTATGCTCCAAAACCCGGTGGTGATAAAATTGGCAGGCGAAAATTAGATACTCACTTTGTTGGGCTTCAAAAACTGGGTGCTAATTTCGATTTTTGCGAGGAGTCGAAAGTGTTTGAAGTAAGAGTTGAGAAATTAACAGGTTGTTATATGCTCTTGGACGAAGCATCAGTTACCGGAACAGCAAATATTGTCATGGCTGCTGTTATGGCTGAAGGAATTACTCAAATTTTTAATGCTGCATGCGAACCTTATATTTCGCAACTGTGTATTATGCTCAATAATATGGGTGCGAAAATTTCGGGAGTAGGCTCTAATTTATTAACCATCGAAGGTGTTAGCTCGCTTCACGGTTGTGAGCATCGAATGCTACCGGATATGATAGAAATAGGTAGTTTTATTGGGTTAGCTGCTATGACTCGTTCGCATATTCGAATTAAAAATGTCAGCATCCCAAATTTGGGAATTATTCCGGATGTTTTCCGTAAACTTGGAATTATTGTACTCGAAGAAAACGATGACCTTATCATACCTGAGCAAAAATCATACGAAGTAGAAACTTTTATGGATGGTTCTATAATGACCATCTCAGATGCTCCCTGGCCCGGTTTCACTCCCGATTTAATTAGTATTGTTTTAGTAACAGCTATAAATAGCAAAGGTAGCGTGTTGATTCATCAAAAGATGTTTGAGAGCCGTTTGTTCTTCGTCGATAAATTAATTGATATGGGTGCACAAATAATTTTATGTGACCCACATCGCGCAACAGTTATAGGCTTAGATCACAAATACCCATTAAAGGGAATCGAAATGGTTTCTCCAGACATTCGTGCCGGTGTAGCACAGCTTATTGCAGCACTTTCAGCTAAAGGAAAAAGCACCATTCGAAACATTGAACAAATTGAACGTGGATACCAAAATATTGATGTTCGTTTGAGAAATCTTGGTGCAAAAATTACGCGTTTCAGCTAAATTCTCATAAATACTTATTTACTTCTATACGATTCAAAATGAAAACAAATATTGGCATTAATGGATTTGGCAGAATAGGTAAAATTGTTTTCCGAATTCTGCAATCGCACCCTAATATTTCTGTAAACCTCATTAATGACCCTATGCCGCTCGAAACGATGGTGTATTTGTTAAAATATGATTCAATTCACGGTGCATTTAATGGAAATGTGGAAATTGGTCAAAATGGAATTATTGTAAATGGAAATTTAATCCCTGTTACAACTGAAAAAAATCCTGAAAATATTCCATGGAAAAAACATAATGTTGATATAGTGTTGGAATCATCGGGTCTCTTTAAAACTCGTGAAAAATTACACAAACATATTATTGCAGGTGCTTCTAAAGTAATACTTTCTTGCCCCCCCGATGAAGCATTGGATATTAGTATTGTTTTTGGCGTAAACGAAGATTTACTGACGAATGAACATAACATTATTTCAAACGCATCGTGTACTACAAACTGCTTAGCTCCAATTTTAAAGACAATAGATGATGAATTTGGTGTTGTTTCGGGTTTTTTAAACACGGTACATCCTTATACAAATAACCAGTCTATCGTTGATTCTCCACACCCTGAATTACGTCGTTCTCGTGCTGCTTCAAATATTATTCCTACTGTTTCAACGGCTATAAATGCTCTTTTCGAAATTATTCCAAAATTTAAAGGTAAATTTGACGGATTTGCTACTAGAGTACCTGTTCCTGATGGCTCATTTATCGAACTTTGCTTAAATCTTTCAAAATCAACCGATGTTCAGTCGTTTAATCAATACATCAAAATGAAGTGTGATACCGATTTGAATAATATTGTTCAATATACTTCCGACCCGATTGTTTCAAGTGATGTGGTAAATAATCCGCATAGTGCCGTTTTTGATTCACTAGCGACAAAAATCGTAAATACTAATTTTATTCAAATCATCGCATGGTATGATAATGAGTTTGGTTATTCGAATCGAATTGTAGATACCTTAGAAAAAATAGCATCATTAAAATCATGAATATGAATTTGCAATTACTGGAATATTGTGAGAAAAGCGTATTTGAGATTTATAAAAAAATACTGAATAATCAACGTATTTCAGTAAAGGATGCTTTGATTTTATTCCAAAAAGCCGATTTAGCTTCATTGTCGTATGTTGCAGATTTTGTAAGAAATAAAGTGAATGGTAAAAACCTTTATTATATTAGAAATTTTCATATTGAGCCGAGCAATCAATGTATTCACAATTGTCGTTTCTGTTCATTCTCCGAACGCATCAGTGGAAAAGGGTGGGCTTACAGTTTTGATGAAATGATAGAAATGGTCAAAAGTCTCAACAATGAGATTTTGGAACTGCATATCGTAGGTGCTGTCAATCCAAAATATACAATTGATTTCTTTGGACGTTTAATTCGAAAAATAAAAGAAATAAAGCCATCAATTCATATTAAAGCGTTTACAGCCGTGGAACTTGATGCTATGATAAAAGATTCGGGATTAACCATTCATGAAGGTCTGGAGTTTTTAAAAAATTCAGGTTTGGATTCTATACCTGGTGGAGGGGCCGAAATTTTTAATCCGGAAATTCGTCGCCAAATATGTTCAAGTAAAACCGATTCAATCAAATGGCTGGCAATTCATCGAGAAGCACATATGCTTGGAATTCCTTCAAATGCCACTATGCTTTACGGTTTTTTTGAAACTTATGAAGATCGAGTAGAGCACATGAATAAAATCAGAGAATTGCAAGATCAAACCAACGGATTTAATGCGTTTATCCCTTTAAAATTCAAGAATAAAAATAATGAATTTTCAGAACTGAACGAAATTTCAATAGTTGAGGAACTGAAAAATTACGCCATTTCCCGTTTATTCTTCGACAATATTAAGCATTTAAAAGTGTATTGGCCCATGACTGGTATAGAAAATGCGAGAGTTG
>CAZFPO010000165.1:0-1191 GCA_964521105.1 uncultured Lentimicrobiaceae bacterium
TGCCATTCGTATACTAAACTATTGCAATCGCATGAACCAGGATTTGACCCTGAATTTGGATTACATAAGGATATCCAACGATTAGGATTTTCAATAAAATAATAGAAACAATTATAATCTGTATCATAAACTAACAATCCACTAGCACCAGTTTGTTGAGGAATAAAATTATTTCTAGCTGTAGAATCCCATTTGGGTATCATGAGCCCCTTATCCGAGGATTTTATTTGTAATGCAGCATCTCTGTGAGCCAAATCCAATGGATATCCAATAAATACTCCTCCATTAGTTTGTGCATTAACTTTGCTTATCATCGACATACAAATGCATGCTATTACAAAAGCAAAAATAGTTCGAGAAAAGTTTGTTCGTCTGTTCATAAATATTATTTTATAATACCACATTTACTATACCGTTATATTTGTATTTTTTAGTTGAGTGTTTGGTTATTATTATTAACCATGCATAAGTTCCTTGGGGTACAACTTCCCCTAAAAAAGTTCCATCCCATCTGTTGTTGACATCATCTGACTGAAATATTAACTGCCCCCAGCGATTGTAAACATAAAATTCATATTTGGCATAGGGGAACGTTATCACTGGTCCAAAATCTTCATTCTTATAATATTCATCTCTATCTGGAGTAAAGGCGTTTGGTATCCATATATCTCCAGTAACATCTTCACTTACTAAAGCCCAGTGTGAAAATTGATGTTGGCGAGGAATACTATTTGTTAACAACTTAGAATTTTGGGGGTTATACGGAACCGCATTTCCAGGTTGCCAGTCATTCCATTTAAATTGAAAATCATTATACCGAATGGCAGTTAATTTTTTGGGATCTATTGAGTTAGGTGAGTCCAATTCACGAGGATCACATGTAAATTCTAAACTAATGTTAGGTCTTGAGACGAAATTTGGTGACACGTACCAAAAACGATCTACCATATTTACATCTTGATATGGTAATAAAGATATTACCGATGATGGGTATGGGATATTTGTAAAATTGTCGGTAGGATAAGTTGCCATGGTGTATGACCCCTCAACGGAACCACTTGTTTCAATAATTAGTGACAACTCTAAATTTTTTGTGTAATTCATTCCATTCCCAAAAGGGATTTTAAAAGTTCCTGTATTATTTAAAACATTCCATTGAAAAGTACCATAAATAGGAGGTTGTGATTCACT
>CAZFPO010000165.1:1291-4699 GCA_964521105.1 uncultured Lentimicrobiaceae bacterium
CAAAAACAATGCAAAAAAAAATTACGATTTTTAAATAAAAACTCAAAATAGGGTTCTAATTATCAGATTTACTGCAATTTAATTGTATAAATAATTTTCAAAAAAAATAGTTTTCGTGCATCAAAGTGTTAATTATTGCATGTATTAAAAGGATGCTAAAATATCCACAATGTGTATGGTTTTGATATTTAATTTTCTGACATCTATTTGTTTCTGAAGTTTATTAAGGCACGTAGCATCTGTTGATGTAATATATTCAATATCATTTTTTAAAATTTCATCGAGAACAAAATTGGACAATTTATTTGATTCTTCGGGATAATTAAAAAAGAATAAGCCTCCGTTACCACAGCATTGAGTTTTGGGTGTCTCTTTATAAAAAAGTTCTATATCTTTTATGTTTTTTAATAGAGTAATAGGAGCGTCTTTTACTTCATGTTTTCTTAAAGAAGAACAGGAAGAATAATAAAAAACTTTATGAGGAAATGAAGCACCCGTGTTTTTAATTTTTTTATAATCAGCCAAATATTCGGTAATATCCATGAGATTGAATACTAGCTGTTTAAATTCATTGTGATACGAAGTGTTATAAAACATTTCGTGATATATCTTTTGCATAAATCCCAAACACGATGTTGAAGCTGAAACTATTGGTCTGTTTAAAGTATATGATGATAATACTTCAATAGCAGAAATTTTTGCTAGTTCATGAAACCCTTGCAAATATGCCGATTGTCCACAACAAAGAAAAAATTCAGGGATAACAGGACTGTCTCCAGCTTTTTGAATTAACTTTTGAAGATTTTCGGTATTTTTTTGTGAAAATCCATCAAAAGAACAAGGTAGAAAAATGTCAATAATCATAGTATTCAATATCTTGTGCAAAGATATTCAATTAATTATTATAAAACAAAATTTACAGAAAATATGATGCGACAAAGATAAGCAATGTCAATATTGCAAAACCTACAAATAAAAGAAACTGAGCATATGTGAGTCCAATAAGCCAAAGCATTGCCTTTTGATTTTCGGCTTTTATCGAAAAATAGGAGGTTAATAAATTCAGTAATATCATTAGAACAAAAAATACATTTGTAATTGTTTGAAACAAATCATAGAAATTATTAATGTAGTGGTTTTCGATTAATTTGAAAAAATAAGTAACAATGGTTTCCGAAAAAAACAGTGCTATTATCCAGCCAATGATTGAAATAGCATTCCAAATTAGAGATAATATTTTCCAATTCATAAAAAAATGAGGTTATTGAATAAATAACCTCACAAAAATAAAAAAAATAATTTGGAATTTAGAATGGCCAGAAACTATTATCATACCAAACTTCTTCCATAAGTTCTTTGTTTAAATCGTTTAAAATTTTATGATGGTCTTTTTCAAAATTTGCCAACCATAAGTATAATTCCTTTTCGTTTTCGTCGGTTGCTTCCGAAGCACGTTTTGAGTATACTTCTATTGCTTTGTTTTCCATATCAATAGCCGCATTAATAGCAGCAGCTTCGAAACTTGCTGCAGAGATACTCTTTTTTGTTTCAGGATTTAAAACCAAATTTGCAATACTATCTTCTTCATCCTTAGCTTCATGTTTCTGTTGAATGAATTTTCCTTTTTCTTGATATGATTTAAATTGTTGCGAGAGTTGCTCAATGTGCAATTGTTCTTCTTTTGCCATTAATGAGAAAATGTTTTTAACGTCTTCGGATTTTGATTGAGCTGCAACTGTATTATAAAACTCTTTACCCCGACGTTCCATTAAAATAGCCATTTTTAAAATTTCTAATGCGTTGTTTTCCATGTTTAATATTTTTTGTTTTTGAAATAATTTAAATAATTAACCCTGTTTTGATTAAAAAGTTCAAAAAATTTTAGTTGCTATTACTTTTAAAAAAGAAATAATAATTGTAATTTAGCTTAAAATTGAAAATATGGATGCTGAAAAATTATTATTTAAACAGAACATTGTAAAAATAGCCATAAATCAATTAGAAGAAAAAATTTCTTTTATCCGTGAATCGATTTTGGAGGCACAGCAGATAGCAAATGATTATGGAACTCCAAAGGATAGATATGATGGTTTTCGTAATCAACAAATTCGTAAAAAAGGTCAATTGTCGCAACAATTGGAGAATTTTATTGAAGACTTGATGAATCTGAAGAAAATTGATTTATCTAAAATTTGTAAAAAAGTAGTTTTAGGATCGATTGTTATAACGGACATGCAAAAAGTTTTTGTTTCCATTAGTTTAGGAAAAATTGAGTCGGAAATTGGCGATTTGTATATGATTTCAACTGCGGTGCCTTTTTATAAAGCAATAGTCGGAAAAAAAATTGGAGATAGCGTGGTTTTTAATGGAAAAACAATGGTTATTAAAGACTTATTTTGATTTTGGCTTTGAAATAAATTCATCCCCATTTAAACCCGGCAAAGAAATAATATTTATTTCGCGAATTGAAGATTTAGGATTTGTCTTTTGATCAAAATTTATTTGATACACTCTCATAGAATCGGGAGTAAGAACAACCAAATGAAAACCGTGATATGCTCCCAATCCAAAGGTGTTTGAATCAGGCAACCGATGTGTTCTTAAAGGAGCTCCCCACGAGCCTTCACCAACGATAATAGTTCCGATTGAGTCATTTCGAATAAATGTTTTTGTATCAGTAATTGTAACTGGGAAGGTGGTTTTCATAATATGAGCGTGTGCTTCAGAAACCAAATCAACTCTATATTTCGAAAATAGAGACCACCAACAATCAATAACATCAGTCCTCGGCGAATAAAATGTTCCCATTGGCAAAGCTGGAGCATGATACTGAACCATCGACCACCTATTTTTTGAAGTTACCAAAAGCATGGAATCTAGCCAAATAGTTTGTTCCGTTGTGCAAACATTCTTATTGTTATTCAACGTATAGATGCTGAGAAAATCTCCAAATGTTCGATTATAATAGGTTGTATTTTCAGGTATTCCAAAAATATTTTTTAAATCCAAATCGTCTTCATGATTTCCAATAGCAGGAATTATCGGAATTAAAAGACCATCTTTAGAAATAGTAGATTGCCAGTCGCTCAACCACTTATTCCACTCTTTCCTGCCAAAAAATCCGGTTCTGTTCAACACAAAATCGCCATTAAATAATACCGCATCGGGTGATATTTTTGCAACTAATTTATTTCCAGCAATACGTGCTTTTCGACCTTCTTTCGGTCTTTTTTCGTAAATTGGAACACTGTTTCTGCTGTCGCCTCCAACCACCAAAACAAGTTTAAAAATATCTATTGGTATGGTATTAAAGAAATATTCCCTGCTATACACTTTTTTGGAAGTATCTGCAAATATTAAATAATATTTTTTACCTGGAGTCAAATCCTTTAATTCACAAAAATGATG
>CAZFPO010000166.1:0-4652 GCA_964521105.1 uncultured Lentimicrobiaceae bacterium
CTATTGCTAGCCATCATATTGTTAGGTATCCCATTGTTAGGTATTCCATTTATTACATCACCATATGATACTTGTATCATGTTTAGTTGGTAATGAAAATAATCGCCAAAACCAAAAATCGCATTATTCCAGTTACCAGTTATTGCTTCGGATAGTATTGTAGATATACCTTGCAGTTCCCATAAATTTAGTGTATCCTCAAACGATCCATTTGCAACTAAGTTTTGCGATGATGTTTTAGAAATTAAAAAAAACTCAAAAATTATAATTAAAATTATTTTTTTCATAATTATATCACTATCAAGTAAAACCACGTATGGTTTCACCTGATAGTTTTTTTTGTTATGGTTAATATATAATGACTTTTTCGGATTTAATAACCTCGTTGCTGGTATTGATAAGTTGAATAAAATATACTCCTTTATTGATTTTTTTCATGATTTATAAATTAACAATGCAAATATATGACAATTTAAACTTTTTGTCAAGTATTTTAGAAGTTATTTTTCAATTTTTATTGTATTAAATTATCTATTAATTAAAACTAAAAACAATTTTTTAGTAATGATAAAACTCAATTTTTCATTGTTAAATATTTCACAATAAAAAAACTCAAAATATATCAACTTGATTATCAGTAGCATGGTAAAATATTTCAAAAATTGAAATCTGTTGGTTTTTCTTTTTTATCTTTTAAAAAAGTGTAACTTTGCGTTCAAATCAAAAGTCGATGAAAAAAATTCAAATGGTTGACTTAAAAAGTCAATATGCCAATATCAAACAAGAAGTCGATGTAGCCATACAAGAAGTTATTGACAACAGTGCTTTTATAAATGGACCTGCTGTAAAAGAGTTTCAACAAAACCTTGAAAAATATTTGGGCGTTAAACATGTAATTCCATGTGCTAACGGAACTGATGCTTTGCAAATTGCAATGATGGCATTGGATTTAAAACCCGGCGATGAAGTCATTACAACCACATTTACGTTTATAGCCACCGCCGAAGTTATTGCATTATTGCAACTCACTCCAGTTTTGGTTGATGTGGATGCCGATACGTTCAACATTTCTATTGAAGCCATCGAAAGAGCGATAACTCCAAAAACAAAAGCCATTGTTCCCGTTCATCTTTTCGGACAAAGTGCCGATATGGAATCGATAATGAAAATTGCCGAAAAACACGGCTTGTTTGTTATTGAAGACAATTGTCAGGCAATTGGCTCGGATGTAACCTTTTCGGATGGAAAAACGGTTAAATCGGGAACCATAGGTCAAATTGGTTGTACCTCATTTTTTCCATCTAAAAACTTAGGATGTTACGGCGATGGCGGAGCATTATTTACCAATGATGATGATTTGGCTTACAAAATTCGCGGGATTGTAAATCACGGTATGTTTGTTCGCTATTATCATGACTTAGTTGGCGTAAATTCACGTTTAGACAGCATTCAAGCAGCAATATTAAACATTAAACTTAAACGCTTAGATGAATATATTTCAGCTCGAAAAAAAGCCGCTGATTTTTATAATCATGCATTTGCAAATCATCCAAACATAAAAACACCTGTAACGGCTTCATTCACGAACCACGTTTTTCATCAATACACCTTAGTTTTAAATGGTGTTAATCGTCAAAAACTGATTGATTTTATGAACGAGAAAGGCATTCCTGTGATGATTTATTATCCTGTACCAATGCATTTGCAAAAAGCATACATCAATCCACGATACAAGGACGGTGATTTTCCTGTTGCCGAATACCTTTCGGCAAACGTAATTTCATTGCCAATGCACACCGAGCTTGACAATGAACAATTAGAGTATATCACAAGTTCGTTGTTGGAATACTTAAATAAATAATTATGACTGAGAAAAAATATTATGCACATCCTTCGGCAATTGTTGATGAGGGTTGTGAAATAGGAGAAGGAGTGAAAATTTGGCATTTTTCGCACATCATGTCCAATTGTAAAATTGGTGATTATTGTAATATTGGTCAAAATGTTGTGGTTTCGCCAGATGTTGTGTTGGGGAAAAATGTAAAAGTCCAAAACAACGTTTCAATTTATACAGGTGTTACCTGCGATGATGATGTTTTTTTAGGACCATCGATGGTTTTCACCAATGTAATTAATCCACGAAGTGCCGTAAATCGCAAATCAGAATACCTTAAAACTCGAGTTGGCAAAGGTGCAACCATTGGAGCCAACGCGACCATCGTTTGCGGACACGATATTGGCGAATTTGCATTTATTGGAGCTGGAGCTGTAGTTACAAAAGAGATTCCAGCGTATGCTCTCGTGGTTGGAAACCCCGCCAAACAACTTGGTTGGATGAGCGAGTTTGGTCAACGCTTGCATTTTGACGAAAATGGCATTGCCATTTGTTCCGAAAGCAAAGAAAAATATCTACTTAAAGACAAAATTGTTAAAAAAATAACCGAATGAATAAAGCTATAAATTTTGCATTGATTGGTGCAGCTGGATATATTGCTCCACGCCACATGAAAGCAATAAAAGAAACTGGCAACAACTTAATTGCAGCCTTAGATAAAAATGATAGCGTTGGAATTATCGACAGCTATTTTCCTAATGCAGATTTTTTTCTAGAATCAGAACGCTTCGACAGACATTTATATAAGCTTTTTCGTCACGAACCTGAGAAAAAAATTGATTATGTAAGCATTTGCTCTCCAAACTATTTGCATGATGCTCATATTCGTTTAGGAATGAGAAATCAAGCCCATGCGATTTGCGAAAAACCTTTAGTTCTAAACCCATGGAATATTGACGCCTTAAAAGATGTAGAGAACGAAACTGGCAAAAAAATCTATAACATTCTTCAACTCCGATTACATCCATCTATTATTGCATTAAAAGAGAAAATTGCAAATGGACCTGCTGATAAAATTTACGATGTTGATTTAACATACATCACAGGTCGTGGAAATTGGTATCATTTTTCGTGGAAAGGAGATATAATGAAATCGGGAGGAATAGCTACCAACATTGGTGTTCACTTTTTCGACATGTTAACCTATATTTTTGGAGATGTGAAAGAAAACATTGTTCACAAACACGAAAACACCATCGCTTCGGGATATATGTTGTTGGAGAAAGCTCGAGTTAGATGGTTTTTAAGCATCGACTATAAATTCATACCTAAAGAAATTGCTGCAAAAGGACAAACTACTTATCGTTCTATTACCGTTAATGGAGATGAAATGGAATTTAGTGGTGGCTTTACCGACCTACACACACAGAGCTATCAAAAAATTATTGCCGGTGAAGGTTTCGGTTTAAACGATGCCTATCCGTCAATAAATATCGTTCACGCAATACGAAATTCATCTAAAAAAGAACTGACAGGTGATTATCATCCATTTTTAAAACCATAATCAATAAATAAAAAATAATTGTAAATTTGTAAAATATTCTAAAAACGATGAGCATTTACGAAAAACTAATTAAGAAAGAAACCAAATTATCCGTAATCGGACTTGGTTATGTTGGCTTACCAATTGCATTGGAATTTGCCAGAAAAATAAAAGTGGTAGGTTTTGACATTAAACCCGACCGCGTTGAAATGATGAAAAACCGCATTGACCCCAGCGAAGAGTTAGTACCTGAAGCATTTGACGGTTGTGATATTCTATATACAGCTAATATCAATGATTTAAAAGACGCTACATTCCATATTATTGCAGTACCTACTCCTATTGATAAACATAATTTACCCGATTTAACACCCGTTATTTCCGCTTCTCGCACCGTTGGTAAAGTGTTAAAAAAAGGCGATTATGTAGTTTATGAATCAACCGTATATCCAGGTTGTACCGAAGAAGATTGTATTCCTGTTTTGGAAAAAGAATCGGGCTTGACGTTCAAAAAAGATTTTATGGTGGGATTTTCTCCCGAGCGTATTAACCCAGGTGACAAACACCATACTTTAAGAACAATCGTAAAAGTTGTTTCTGGTTGTTGTGCCGAATCGCTCGAAAATATTGCAAAAACGTACGAATTAGTTGTTGACGCAGGCGTTCACCGTGCTTCTTCAATTAAAGTAGCGGAATCAGCAAAAATTATCGAAAACACTCAACGCGACGTAAATATTGCATTGATGAATGAGTTGTCTATCATTTTCAACCGAATGGGTATAAATACTTACGAAGTATTAGAAGCAGCGGGTACTAAATGGAATTTCTTGAAATTCTTCCCAGGCTTAGTTGGTGGTCATTGCATTGGTGTTGACCCTTATTACCTTTCGTTTAAAGCTCAGGAATACAGATATCATCCTCAAATCATAAAATCTGGTCGTTTTGTAAACGATTCCATGGGATTTTATGTAGCAAAACAAGTGGTTAAAAAACTTATCTTCCAAAATAAAAACGTCCTTGATACTAAAGTTTTAGTAATGGGTGCTACGTTTAAAGAAGATGTTAGTGATATTCGTAACTCAAGAGTTGCCGATACCATCAACGAATTAAAAACTTATGGTTTACATGTTGATGTTGTTGATCCTTATGCTAATTCTGCCGAATTAAAACACGAATATGGTTTTGAATTATGCAATAAAATTGCAACCGATTATGATGCAGTAATTGTTGCTGTAAGCCACAAACCATACTTCGATTTAAATAATGATTATTTCA
>CAZFPO010000167.1:0-4588 GCA_964521105.1 uncultured Lentimicrobiaceae bacterium
GGATGGTCACATGAATATCTATTCGAATTATTAACTTTTTAATGCGTTTGCCCTGTGTCAATCTTACAGATGGTAGGGAAATTTTCAGCAAAATCATACATTAAGGTTTCATAAGCAGTGTACACAGGATATGAGTCCCAAACTTTTGTTCCATTTTTTGTTTGACCATCCCACATTTTATAATCGCCAGGAATTTCGGAACTGTGCAATTCATTTCGCCATGGAATATTTTGAGCAATAAACCATTCAAATTCTTGTTGGTTGGCATAAGCGTAAACTCTGCCATTAACATCGACTTTATCGATGGAGAGTTTTTTCCAAACATCAACCGAATGGATGTCTGTTTTATGGAAAGAAATGACAACTTCTCCAATTTTATTTAACGTTTCATTTGCTTTTACTATATCTTGAGCAGAAACTGTATTGAAAACTGAAAATGAAATTAGGACTAGCAGAAAAAAGAATCGTAATGTTTTCATAATTGTTTGTTATTCATCTACAACAGGAATTTTGAATGTTCTAAAAATTGGCTCATTCGCTTTTTTTCGTTTGTAAATTGGTTGTAATTGAAGTTTCTTCTCAAATCCGATGATATACTTGCATTCTTCGTATTGAACGGCAAATTTAATATTTACTTCGGCTGGAGAGATGGCACTTTCGTTTAAAATGCAAAGATAAAGTTTATTATTTTGTGTGTCATTTTTTTTACCGTAAGAAACGATGGCTTTACCATGCTCAATGGACTCAAAATCCTTTTTATTTAGAAAATTATTTACCTGTGAAGTATCGTTTACGAACCAATAACTGATATTTTTACCCGTGGTTGGAGTGATAAATTCAGGAATAATACCTACTACAAATCCGAGAAGTGGATTTACAAATTTCGAAAGCAATCCACCAGTAATTTTTGCAAGGTTTTTTAGTGTTTGGTTCCAACTTTCTTGAGCTTCTTCACCAACACCAATCCAGTAGGCCCAAGCGACAGGTTTTTTTTGAAATAATTTGGAAGATTGACCTTTATCGATATTAATTTCAATTACTGCACGATTTTTTTTACGGAGCGAAATGGACGATTCTAAGCGAATTGTTTGATCTAAGCTTATTTCTTCAATTTTAGTACAACTGTCTTTTGTCAAAATGGGAACATTGTACCAAATGGAGTCGAAACGGATAATTTCATCATTTTTGGTAATGTCGTATATTGTGTCAATTTTATCAATCCATTTGGGTGTAGCATTGAAATTTCGGTATTCGGAGGATGAAGGTATTCGGGAAACATTAAACTGTATATTTCGGCCGAAAAATGCATCATTTATAAAAGTAAAATGATACACTTTAGTTTTAGGAACGTAAAACAAACCGTTTTGGAATTTTTGAATATTTTGAGCTTGATAAACAATTCGTTGTCCAGCTTCCTGTATTGAAAACAGGGTGATTTTTTTGTCTCTTTTTTCTTTTAATGAAAACAAAACTACATCTCCTTGATGAAAACTAAAATAAACAGTAGTGTTTGAATTTGATTTAATTCTAACAATTTGATTGGTAACCCGAATTGTGTCACTTCCAAATAGTTGAAGAGAAATCGTCCAAGTAAAAATAATTAAAAGTAGAGCTTTATTTTTCATCTAAGTATCTGCAATACTGCAAAAATACGATATTGTTTGATACTAAAAAGGAAAAGTTGAATTCTATTTATTTTAAATATTTTAAACGAATGTAGATTTTCGCCAATGATTATTCATGTTTAAAGGGCTGGAAGATGCGAGAGCGAAAGTAGAAAAGTTTGCAAAGGTGATTTGGACATAGAGCGTTGTTTTGCTAACCCCAAATTAATCAATTAGATTTATAAAAATTTTATCGTTTGATTTTTGGGGTTTAATCTCGATTTAATTTTTTAAATTTTTTTTCAACAAATAGATTTAGAGATATTTAATTGTTTCTGCACTAATATCGTTGATTTTGGGTTAAATTTTTAAGGATTGAAATAAACGAGATAAATCAGGTATTTTGACAAGTAATTAATTTAATAATATTGTTATGATTATTAAATTTTAAATATATTTGCATTTAACAAACACAAAGCATAAATTTTAATGGATAAGTTCATCATCATTAATGCCATCCTGCATTCGTATGTTTTTGGTTTTATGCTATTTTCAAAAAAACGACTATCTAGCAGGATTTTAGGTGTTTATATGTTTAATTTTTTTATTCAAAGCTTTTTGTTTGGCAATTTTCATATTTTTAGTATAGAGGCACTAAATCCATTATTTTATCTTCTTATTTCGGGTTTATCGTTATGCGACTTTCCTTTAATTTACCTTTATGTTAAATTGATGGCTGATGAAAAGTTTAAATTCAATTATCGTTCATTAATTCATTTTATTCCAAGTGTTTCGTTTTTTATTATTCAATTTGTTATATTTTTAAGTTTAAGTAGCGACCAAAAATATTTATTGTTTTTGTCCAAAGAACAAACATATACCAATCCTATATTATCTGGATTTTTTAGTTCTTATTCGGTATCCATTATGCTAGTGTTTGTTCAAGTTTTTTATTATTCATTTTTAATGATAAGAATGCTGGTTAAACATCAAAAGAATATCGAAAAATATTATTCTTTTAAAGATAAAATCACCCTTAATTGGCTGTTTATCTTTGTAATTTTATATTTATCCTATTATGTTTTTGAAATTACAATATTTTTATTTCGTTTTATAGAAATTTCTGAAACATTTTACTTTTCAATAGTATCTTTACATATTTTCTTTGTGGGTTTTTTTGGATTAAATCAAAAAGATATTTATTTGCAAAAACAATTAGAAGTTAATGATAATTCAAATGAAATAGAAATTGATAAGATTGAAACGGCTAATGATGTAGTTACAAAAAACGATAATGTTAAAAAAAACCCGCCAATATCCAATGAATTAAAAAGTGACATTGCCAAAAAAATCAAAATAGCTGTAATTGAAAAAAAATTGTTTTTAAATCCCGATTTGTCATTAGATGATTTAGCGTTAGAATTAGCCATTCATAAAAATTATATATCTTTTGTAATAAACGATGCTTTTGGAGTGAATTTTTATAATTTTATTAATCAATACCGAATTGATGAGGCTAAGAAAATGTTAGCAAATCCAACATATAATACACTATCAATTGAAGGTATAGCAAAATCGTGTGGATATAAATCGAGAAATGTATTTTATCCAGTTTTTAAAAAATTTGAAGGAATTACTCCTTTGGAATACAAAAACAAGGTGCAAGGACTTTAGTGTTTAATTAAAATGAACGAAATTTGAAAATATTTATTCCTTCAATTAGTCTATTCAAATCAAACAAATATAAAACTTAAGGATTTTTTATTATGGCAAAGGAAATAGAGTATAAATTTCTGATAGATAAAAAGTTATGGAGTAAAGTTTTGTATCAAAAGCGGTTTAAAATTATTCAAGCCTATTTACACAAAGATTCCGAAAAAGTAATTCGAGTTCGTATGCAGGATAAAAAAGGATTTTTAACCATAAAAGGGAAATCTCAAGGTATTGTTCGTGATGAATTTGAATATCAAATTCCATATAAAGATGCAAAAGAGTTAATACGCAAATTTGCAGACAAAATCATCGAAAAAACCAGATATATCGTTAATTTTAAAGGAAAGAAATGGGAAGTTGATGTGTTTGACGGATTAAATAAAGGTTTAATTATGGCTGAAATTGAGTTAAAATCTGCCGATGAAAGCTTTGTTAAGCCCGAATGGATTTTGGAAGATGTTACTCTTGATTCACGATATCACAATTCTAATTTAGTGAGTCATCCATATACAAAATGGGAGAAAATTTAATTTCTCCCATTTTATTATTTTCTTAATTGAAAACTTTTATCTGATAATCATAAATGTACCAGTATACTCAAGTTTTTCGCCTTTGAAAACATATTTTAAAATAAAGTAATATGTTCCATCTGGAGCATTTCGTCCGTCCCAATCGTTACGGTATCCAGTTGCTTGATAAACAACGTTGCCCCAACGATTGAAAATTTGTAATTGGCTATCGGGATATTTTTCAATATTTTTAATTACAAAATTATCGTTTACACCATCTTCGTTAGGAGTAAACACTCCTGGGAAACCTAAAATGTCGTCGATAATCCAAACAACATGGTATGTAGTATCAACACAGCCATGATCAGTAGTAGCAATTAACCGAACGTTATATGAGTTTTCTTCACTAAAAGAATGAGAAACTGTTGGAAGATTTGAAATATTATTTGCACCCGAAGCTGGGTCGGCAAAGTCCCAATCCCATGCAACAGCACCTTGGCAATTTTCGTCGAAAAATACGGTCCATGTTGGGTCATCACTTTTTTTAACAACATCGGGGGTTGCATAAAAACCAGCAACTGGAAGAGGATACACAGTGATAATATTTACAAAATTCTGGGTACTGTCGCAATTATCAGGAGTTGTAACTGTAATTGAAACGGTGGGATTACCCGCATTTTCAAAAGTATAAGTAGGACTTTGTTCGGTTGAAACTCCACCATCGCCAAAATCCCAGAAAAATGTATTTTGGTTAGCAGGATT
>CAZFPO010000168.1:0-4566 GCA_964521105.1 uncultured Lentimicrobiaceae bacterium
TATATGTTGTCGATTTGAAATGCTGAAATACACACTTTTTTAAACACTACCTCGTAAATTAGCGGAATATCCACTTTCGGGCAGTGGAAATATTGCAAACTTAAATGGCATTGAAGTAGCATCGGCAATTTATTATGCAACAGTTGTGGTGCCAAATAGTTTTAGAAAAAGTGTGAAAATGGTGGTGATGAAATGATTTGCTAATTTGAAGATTTGAAAATGTGCTAATTTGCTGATTTGAAGAAGAGTTGATTTGAAGATTTGAAAATGTGCTAATTATTTAATGTGCTAATTTGCTAATGAGTTAATTTGCTAATTTGCTAATTTGAAAATTTGAAGATAAATTGATTTGAAATTTAATAGGAGGTTGAGAATAAATCAAATAGTTGGATTTTTTCAAATCTCAAATTGATTATTTTGTGTTAATATAATTTCATAATTAGATTTTTTACTCCACATTTTCCTCTTTCGACCTTCCTTTTTAGGCTTTTCACCAATTACATAATTTTCGGAAATTTGCTGAAACATGCATGGAATGGGCGATATTACATAAAACATAAATTGAATAATTTAATTAATTAATTTGCTTATTCGTTTTTTTTACCGACTTTTGTCAAAAAAAAGCTATGTCAATAATAAGTTTTGGTGAGTATATCGATGGAAAACCATATAAAGTTCTTGATGAACGAAAAATGAGAGCTAGTGCAGGAATAATGTTTATTTTTGGATTGGTTGCGTTTATAAATGGATTTATTTTAAAAAATTATATCGTAATACCTTACATTATGAGTGGTTTCGCGATAAACTTTATGATAGGATTATTTATAAATCCAAAATTTTCGCCAACCATTCTATTAGCATCTGTTTTTGTATGGAAACAAAGTCCTCTTCCGATTGGAGCAATTCAAAAGAAATTTGCTTGGAGCATGGGCTTAATTTTATCAAGTTCGATATTTGTATTGTCTCTTTTTTTGCAAAATGATGCCAGCTACTTTCATTCAGTTTGTCAACTATGTATGATTTGTTTGTTGTTAATTTATTTGGAAACAGCATTTGGAATATGTGTAGGTTGTAAATTATATGATTTATCTGTAAAAATTAAGCTACTGCCAAAGCCAAAAGAAAAGCCAAATTGTATGGGAAATAGTTGCTCCTGTGATAAATAATTTTTTTTATAATTTTAATCTTAATGATTTTTACATATATGCTGTATTTTAGACTACATTAATAAATCGTAAGTTGCACTAAAACAGTGAAATAAAAAATATTAAATTAAAATTATTTAAAATTTGGAAGTTCAAAAAATTAAAGGTTATATTTGCTGTGAAATTTGCAGGAATGAATTATTTTTTTTGTAATTTCGCACTGTGAATAAAATAACAATGTTAAATAAATAACACTAATTAATAACATTAAACACTACAGTTATGAACGTAGAAAAAATGATGCAAGAACTGGAACGTAAAAACCCAGGCGAAAAAGAATTCTTACAAGCAGCTCACGAAGTTTTAGAATCAATTAAAGACGTGGTAGATGCCAATCCACAGTTTGAAAAAGCTGGCATCGTAGAACGTATTGTTGAACCTGATCGTACTTTTATTTTCAGAGTTACTTGGGTAGACGACAATGGTAAAGTTAATGTAAACCGAGGTTACAGAGTGCAATATAACAATGCCATTGGACCATACAAAGGTGGTATACGTTTTCACCCAAGTGTAAATCTTTCAATTTTGAAATTCTTAGGATTCGAGCAAATTTTCAAAAACAGCTTAACTTCATTGCCAATGGGCGGTGGAAAAGGCGGTTCTGATTTCGATCCAAAAGGAAAATCAGATGCAGAAGTAATGCGTTTTTGCCAAGCTTTCATGAGTGAATTACAAAAATATATCGGACCTGACACAGACGTTCCTGCTGGTGACATAGGTGTTGGTGGTCGCGAAATTGGATACATGTTTGGAATTTACAAAAAATTACGTTCAGAGCATACAGGTGTTTTAACTGGTAAAGGTTTAACCTTTGGTGGTTCACTTATTCGCCCAGAAGCTACTGGTTTTGGTTTAGTATATTTTACAAAAGAAATGTTGAAAACTAAAGGAACTGATTTTAAAGGAAAAACAGTTGCTTTATCTGGATTTGGCAATGTATCGTGGGGAGCAGCCTTAAAAGTTACAGAACTAGGTGGAAAAGTTGTTACCATTTCTGGTCCTGATGGATATATTTATGACGAAGCGGGTATCAGTGGAGAAAAAATTAATTACATGTTAGAATTACGTGCTAGCGGTAATGATATTGTAGCTCCTTATGCTAAAAAATTCGCTGGTTCAAAATTTATTGCAGGAAAACGTCCATGGGAAGTAAAAGTTGACATTGCATTAACTTGTGCATTCCAAAATGAACTTAACGGAGATGATGCTGCTATGTTGGTTAAAAATGGAGTTACTGCAGTTTCTGAAGGCTCAAACATGGGTTGTACTCCAGAAGCAATTAAAGCATTCCATGATGCAAAAATATTATTTGCACCTGGTAAGGCTGCTAATGCTGGTGGTGTTGCTACTTCTGGTTTAGAAATGTCACAAAATAGTTTACGTTTCAATTGGACAAAAGAAGAGGTTGACGAAAAATTACACACAATTATGGTTAATATTCATTCAGCTTGTGTTAAATACGGAACTAAAAACGGTTACACCGATTACGTAAAAGGTGCAAACGTAGCTGGTTTTATGAAAGTAGCTGAAGCCATGATGGCTCAAGGTATTTTATAATTTAAAATACAAATTAAAAAAAGGAGTTGCATTTGTAGCTCCTTTTTTTTATTTATCAATACAAAGAAATATTTTGAAATGTTGCTAAATGTAAAAAAGAATTTGAAAATTTGTTAATGTGTGATGAAAATGGCTCGAAATATATTATATTTGCAACAATAATCATTGGATTCGACGTTTATGAATGAAGATATAAGTAGTGTAGTTTCGGGAATTGAATATAAAATACACAGTTTATGTCAGATTAACAATAAATTACGAGAAGAAAATGAACAGTTAAAGAAACAAATTGTTGAACTTAAAAAATATATAGAAAATTGTAATGAGAAAGTTTCTGAACTCGAAAATAGAACTAAAATTTTAAAATTATCAAAATCTATCGAAAATAAACGGGAACTTACGGAAACAAAATTAAAAATAAACGAATTGGTGCGGGAGATTGACAAGTGTATTTTAATGCTAAATCAATAAAAGAAGAATAAATGGAGCTTGCTATAACAGTAAAAATATCGGATAGAGATTACAAGCTTACGGTTAGTAGAGAAGATGAAGAAGTTGTTAGGCAAGCTGCAAAATTAATAGAATCACGAATTGAAGAGTATGCAAAACGCTATGCATTTAAAGATAAACAAGATTTATTATCCATGGTTGTTTTGCAATATGTCATTAATTCGATAAAACTTCGGAATAAACAAGAGTACGTTGACCATCATATAAGTAGAAAATTACAAGATATTGACGAATTACTCGATTTGCATTTGAATCCTAAAAACGACGTTCTTATACATAACATATAGCCCGCATATATTTCATCATGGTTTGGTAAACTCAACAGTAAACAATTAAATGTAAGCTCAAGAGTTGCAAAAACAGGCCTCAATTGCTTTGCAATGTCATGCAAATGACCAGTGGACGTTTGACCAGCTCGGCACTTTTAACCATGTCAATTTGGAGTTTACACAAATTAATGAAAATATGCGGGTTTTTTTATTTTAATAAATATAAACTTAAATTATCTAATTATGACTTTGTACATTATTATAGGAGTTGTAGCAGGAATAGCGATTGGAATTGGGCTTTCCTACACACTCATGAAATCTGCTCTTGAAAAAAATAGCCGACAAGTGTTGAAGGAAGCTCAAGAGGAAGCTGAATTGTTGAAAAAAGACAGAATTTTGCAGGCAAAAGAGAAGTTTTTGCAACTAAAACTCGAACATGAAAAACAAATAAATGAACGAAATCAGCAAATGCTGGTTGCCGAAAATCGAGTTAAACAGAAAGAAAACCAGATAAATCAGAAAATCGAGGAATTATCGCGTAAGCAAAACGAAGCTTCTACTTTAAAGGATACGTTGTCCCAACAACTTGAAATTTTCAACAAAAAACAAGCTGATTTAGATAAATTATCTGCTCAGCAGCGAGTTCAGTTAGAAACCATTTCAGGGTTGTCGCAATCCGAAGCTAAAGAACAACTCATCGAAATGATGAAAGATGAAGCCAAATCCGAAGCCATTAATTTGATTAAAGATGTTATGGAAGAGGCAAAAATGACGGCTAACAAAGAAGCTAAAAAAATTGTGGTTGAAACAATACAACGTACTGCTGTCGAAAATGTTATCGAAAATTCTGTATCTGTATTTAATATTGATAACGACGAAATTAAAGGTCGCATCATTGGTCGCGAAGGCAGAAACATTAGAGCTTTAGAATCTTTAACTGGCGTTGATATTATCATTGACGATTCGCCAGATGCTATTTTATTATCAAGTTTCGACCCAGTTCGTCGCGAGATTGCTCGTTTATC
>CAZFPO010000169.1:0-4432 GCA_964521105.1 uncultured Lentimicrobiaceae bacterium
CTTTGAATTTGCAACTATCTGATTATAAACACTTAAAATTGACGTTAGTCAGAATAAATAGATTGTATTCAATCGTAGACTCAGCAGGAAATAGAAGCTCTTGTACTCACGAAATTACAGTGAAACCTACACCCGATGCTGGAATTTCGGGCACCACAACTGTTTACCGAAACGACCCTCAACCTCTTATTACTTTTACTAACACTACAAATTACAACGCTACGGTTACTTATTCGGTTAATGTTGTTGGAAAAGCAATTCATACAATAAACGTCCCAGCAAATTCTACTGCTAATTTATCGGTTTCAACAAACAACGAAGGGGTTTATGAATATAAGTTAATTGATGTTTATTATCAAATTTCACCTACTTGCACCAAAACATTTGACCCTCCAACCGCTCCGGCTGTTACTGTTACTGTTTTAGGTGCTCTACCTATAGAGTTAATTTATTTAAATGCAACCAGAGAATCAAATTATGTTAATTTAAAATGGGCTACTGCCACCGAAATAAACAATGACTTTTTTGTTGTTCAACGTTCACAAGATGGTGTTTCGTTTAAAAATATTGACACGGTAGATGGTGCTGGAAATAGTAATATACTTCTATCATACTCTTATCTTGACAAAAATCCATTATCCGGTATTTCGTATTATCGCCTAAAACAAGTTGATTTTGATGGGGTTTATAGTTTAACGAATGTAGTTTCGGTTAAGGAAGGTAGTGAAGATAACATTATTTCAATTTACCCTAACCCTGTTAAAAGAGGTGAGTTTGTAAATATTTTAACCGAACACAATAACCCTGATTCAAAAGTAAACATCTTTTTAAAAGACAACAACAGCCATGTAATTGAAAACTTTGGTACTCTTACCGACTCAAATGGAAATTTAATTTTCAAACTTCCAATAGATGAAAAACTTAAAGCAGGGGTTTATTTTATCGAAATATCCTGTGAAGGGAAATATATAGCTACAAAAATTGTTGTAACAAACTAAGTATAGGTTAACGCATTAAAAAAAAGCATGATGAAAAATAGTTCATCATGCTTTTTTTGACTTATAAATAATTTACTCCACTGTAACCGATTTAGCTAAATTACGCGGTTGATCTACATTACAACCACGGTTAACAGCAATATAATAAGCCAATAATTGTAACGGAATAGTAGCTAAAAGCGGAACAAGCATCTCTTCTGTTTCGGGAATTTCAATAACATAATCCGCTAAATCGCGAACCGTAGTATCACCTTTAGTTACAATGGCAATAATTTTTCCTTTTCGAGCTTTAACTTCCTGAATATTACTTACCACTTTATCATAAGTACCTTTGTTTGTTGCAATAATTACAACGGGCATTTCTTCATCAATTAAAGCGATAGGACCGTGTTTCATTTCAGCGGCTGGATATCCTTCGGCATGAATATATGAAATTTCTTTGAGTTTTAAAGCACCTTCTAAAGCTACAGGAAAATTATAACCACGTCCTAAGTATAAAAAGTTTTTAGCAGGTGTAAATCTATCGGCAATGACTTTAATTAATTTTTCATGAGCAAGAGTTTCTTCCACTTGCGAAGGAATTAATTCAAGGGCTGTAATAATTTCGTGATACCTTGATTTTGAAATTGTGCCTTTTTTCTTTGCCAAAGCCAAAGCCATCAAAGTAAGCAATGTAACTTGAGCTGTAAATGCTTTAGTAGAAGCTACTCCAATTTCGGGTCCCGCATGAGTATATGAGCCCGCATGAGTAGCTCGAGCTATTGAAGATCCAACCACATTACAGATACCAATTACAGTAGCTCCCTTTTCCTTCGCCAATTCTATAGCAGCCAATGTATCGGCGGTTTCGCCCGATTGAGAAATGGCGATTACCACATCTTTTTCATTAATAATTGGATTTCGATATCTAAATTCCGAAGCATATTCTACCTCAACAGGAACACGAACAAGCTCTTCAAAAATATATTCACCAACTAAACCAGCGTGCCACGATGTACCACAAGCAACTATTGTAAAACGCGGAGCATTTAACATTTTTTCTTCAAACTCAATTATACCACCTAGCGAAACAATGTCTTTTGATACATTCAAACGACCTCTCATACTATCGGCAATTGATTTAGGCTGTTCAAAAATTTCTTTCAACATAAAGTTATCAAATCCGCCCTTTTCGAGTTGCGACAAGCTCAATTCTAATTGCTCAACATAAGGACTTTTTTCGACGTTATGAATGGATTTAATTTTAATACCTTCGGATAGGGAAATGGAAGCGATATCCTCGTTTTCGAGATAGATAACGTTTTTGGTATACTCAACCAAAGGAGCTCCATCTGACGCCACATAATATTCACTTTCGCCTATTCCTATAACCAATGGACTACCTTTTCGAGCAGCAATTAAAGAATCGGGGTGATTTTTTGAAATAATTACAATTGCATAAGTACCTTCTACTTGTGTAAGAGCCATTCTCACTGCTTCGAGTAAACCAACTTGCCCATGTTGGCGAATATCTTCAATTAAATGGACTAAAACTTCGGTATCCGTATTACTTTGAAAAATATAACCACGATTAATTAGTTCTTTTTTAAGTACTGCATAATTTTCAATAATTCCATTGTGAATTAAAGCAATATCGTTGTCCTGTGAAAAATGTGGATGTGCATTTTCATCGTTAGGTTCGCCATGAGTAGCCCAACGAGTATGAGCAATTCCAACTTTACCAGCAGTGCTTTTTGAAGCAATATAGGTTTCTAAATCGGCTACTTTTCCCCTACATTTATATAAATGAATGTTATTGTCCAACAGAGCAACACCCGCACTATCATATCCTCGATATTCTAAACGGCGTAATCCTTTTATCAAAATTGGATACGCTTCTTTAGTCCCTACATAAGCAACTATCCCACACATAATTTTAAATTTTAGTTAAGTAAACTATAGGTAATTTCTAATCGTAAGCGTTTAGATGCATTAACGGTAGTTGGAGAATTTCCAGTAATTACGACCGAATTTGCTCTAACCGCCCTGCCCGAAACGAACAAAGTTAAGCCAAAATCTGGCTCCGTTGAACTTAGTAAATTTTGAACATATTTTGTAATTCTAAAGCGATACTGGTTAGTGGTTTTATTAAAATCGCCTCCAAAGTATGCTTCTCCCATGTAAACCGCATCATCGGGTAAAAATGTATATCCACCATCGCTTTTATTTTTACTTAATAACAGTTTTGAAGGCACATAGTATGAACCATAATTTTCGTTGTAAGCACTTAAAACCAATTCGGCTTTATTAATAACCACTCGTTTGTTAGCAAAAGTATTTTTTAGATAAGGAAATTTAATCCGAACATTGGTTCCTGAAAGAGGTTTTAAATATACTTTATCATTTCCCGATAGTGTATCTTTTTGAAATAGTTGGTTTTTAAAATGAGGCGAGGCATTTGAAAATTCAAAATGATTAAACGAACTAATTCGAGCACATTTATCATTTACAACAAACGTATATTTTAAGCTATCGGCACTATTATTATGATAATACAAAACTAATCCCGAAACAGTTGATTTTAAATCCAAAGAAACCATATTACCTCTTCTATTAGCAGCTACCGCAGTGAGATACAATCCTTTCATATAATTTACAAATGTAACATTATCAGTTAATTCGGCTTGGTCAGACTTTGATAAAATTCGGTCACGCACCCAGTTTTTATTAATTGGAATTTTAATATTTGGCAAAGTGGCAACGTTATTAACAATAGTAGTAGTTCCTGGTCGATGTTTAAACCAAGTATTTCCTTCTATTAAATTTTTTGAATAATAATTAATGTTTGAAAAAGAGTAGTAATTTGAATCGAGGTAAATATCATGATTTAATTCAAACAATCGCAAATCAACGGTCAAGTTTGTATCTCCATAATAACCTCTATAACCAATTAATAGAAATGCCGAATCTAACACTGGGTCATCACCAAATTTCACATTTCGACTTGATGGAATAATTTGAAAACAAAACCCAGCAAGAGTATTACCCATAACGTTATCGTTTACAAAGCCTAAAACATTTTGGCTCAATTCATCGGTGCGTAAAGAATCCTCGAATACAGAAAACGCAATAATCGTAGATGTATCGGTAAATTTTGCGTTTAATAAATCGGATGGTGGTTGAATGTTTAATCCGATATTATCCGATTCTTTATTGCATCTAATAAACAAGAATGCACAAATGGTAAGAAGAATTGGAAGACTTATTTTTTTCAAATTGCCTATTTTCAAAGTTTGTTAATTTAATTTTGGCAAAGTTAAAAAAATAAATCAAATAAGTGCATTATCTACCAGTTAAAACCGAAGAGTTTTGAAGTACTTCATCATAAAATTCGTTAACAGAATTTATATAATTTTCTTCGGGGTTATACCCAAGTATTGGGCATTTAACATTAG
>CAZFPO010000170.1:0-4393 GCA_964521105.1 uncultured Lentimicrobiaceae bacterium
GATTGAACTGCAAAGATAAAAAAATTAGGTGAAAGATTGAGTATTCATTAAAATTTATATAGTTTTCTCATAATAAATCGTGTTAATTTATATTTCCTTTGTGTCCATTAGTTATTAACATCCGATTCAATTTTTTCTTTCAGCTTTTCATTTTCTTTTTTCAGTTCAATTAAATAAAGTGTGAGTTCTTCAATTTTTTTAAGTAGAATAATCTGCATTTCACCAACATTAATATTGTTGCCTTTATCCTCAATTTCTTGAGCTGAAGGAACACCTGGTAAATGTTTATTTTTAGAAATAAAGCTTTCTAATTCAGATAAATTCATCAATTTATAATCTTCTGAAAAAACATAATCAGGGAAGTTGGTTGCCAACCTAACATTTACTTCTGTTGCATAAACTTTTCCATCACCCATCACTCTAAAAACATCTCTTTCTAAATAAACTTGATAAACACTAAATGCTTTAATATCACCAGTCATTACTGATTTGACCATACTTCCATCTCCATCTAAAATTAACTCTTTGCCATAATCTGAAACCCAGTTGCCCGATGTATTAATTACAGGAGATATGTATAGTTTTTTCTAAGTTGTACTGTTGTAGTCATTGTAAAATATCCATTTATTATAATCACCACCGAGCTGGATATGTCCTTTATAAGCATCAATATGTCCTCCAGTGCTTATAATTCTTCCAATAACATCAAGTTGACCATTTCTTATTTTTACATTTCCTTTAACTTCAAGTTTTGAAGTGGCGATAGCATCATTAATTCCAATTCCTACATTTCCAGAAGGTGTAATCGAAAGACCATAATTAAGATTTGTTCTATTGAAAAACACTAAACATCCGTTATAAGCACTAGATTGTACATTTTGAATTTCCCAATTTTGATTACTATTGATAAGATTTAACCCAGCTCCGCTTGATAGGTTTTGAATAGTAAGTTGACTCCAATTTTGATTATAAGGAGTACTTGTTCCTATTCCCACTTTTGTTGTTGTGGGTGAATACGGTGCCAAAACATTTGGGTTAGAAGTCCCAACCCATACTGGTTGAGCAATACAATTAACAGAGAAAATAAGAATAAAATTTAAAATCAAAAAATTTCTTTTCATAATCCAGATTTTTAATTTGAAAATATTTTTAATAACTTTGCAATATTAATAAATTATTTTCATTAATTTCATACTATATGTTGTTTTTCTTCATTTTCATCATAATTCATTGTGTTTCAAATAATTATAATAACAACATAGGAATTAAAATCATATACAGAAACAAATGTTAATTATTATACGACTTTTCTAAATCGGTAATATCTTAAAGTTTCAAATTTTCAAAGCGATCGCAATTGCCTCACATACAAATAAGTAATTAGATAGAACAATTATTTATTTTCTAAACTTCTCTCTTAAATCCATAATTGGTTTTTCATAATATTTATAAAGTAGGGTCGAGAATATAATAACAGCTACCCAATATATTCCATATAAAGCCCAAGCAGTATTTGGGCCTCGAGGCGGAAAATTATCACGAATAACTTCAGCAACCAATGCCAAATTAATTAAATACATAGAATATGATATCAAACTAATATGGGTAACTATCTTCGTCAATAAAATCGGAGCTTTCTTTATGCTTTCAAACTTAGGTAGAAGTAAAAAACAGCCAATACTTTGTATAAACAGTTGAAAAACCTTGGTAAAATAATCATTTGGCTCCCATGTAGTATACAAAACGATATAACTGATAGTAACTCCTATAATAAAACTTATATTTCGACTCTTATACCAAAAACTTGGATACCAAAATCTGATGAATGCAGCCAATATTCCTAATGCAATACTATCTAATCTATAAATTACAACCTTAAAAATTTTAACTCCGAGCCAAAATTGATCAACATCTACACGAGATGCTTTATATGCTCTAAAAAGAAATGGAAATATTAAAAAAATAAAAATTGCTAGTAGAAAAATACCTTTTTTATTAATATTAATTTTTCTAAATAAATAAAAAACAACACCTAAAATTATCGGAAAAAACAAATAAAACCACTCTTCAACGCTCAAACTCCAAGACTCCCAAAAGAAACCAGTAAATGGATCTTTGAAATTATGTAAGAAGAAAAAAACTTCCAATTAAATTGAGCAAAATCCTCTCTTATAATTCCAAAATAAACGACAATAATATTGATAATAAGTATCAGATAATAGTTTGGCAACGTTCTAAACCAACGACGAACCCAAAAATTAGCAATTGTTTTAATACCAAAATTTTCCTTGTCATTAAACGTTTTTATAAGTATCCCACCTATAAGAAAGCCACTAAGAACAAAAAAAAGCTCAACACCATTAATTAATCGTATCCAAGGAAAATTTGTATTTGCTTTTTCCAGCATTAATCCATGCCCCATCACAACAAAAATAATTGCAATTGCCCTCATTAAATCTAGTCCAAATATCCGATTTTCATAATTTGGATTCAATTGAAACAATCTAATAAAATTTCCTAGTATTTTCATTCAATTAATATTTTATTTATCGATTATTTATTAGTATTACCATTCGCTACAATATTTGTTTAATTTTGAATATCCACCTAAATGCCATAAAATTAAAAGTATTTATATTTCTTTTTGATGCAAATGTATTTATTTATTTAATTTCTAACGATTTTTTTGCAAGTTATTACATTTAAATATGAATTTATCATTATTCCATTCTGTAGAATGTTACACAATATACTCATTGCTATCAAGCAGAATAAACTTCCATATCACCGACGAAAATTAAAATTATTTTTGTATCTTTGCAACTACGGTAACAGTAACCACGGTAACAAAAACACTATGATATGAAATTTTACAATAGAATTAGTGAATTATCAGAAATACAGCGAATTAAGAATTTATCCTTTACTGATTATTCTCGAATGACCGTTATAACTGGCAGACGAAGAATTGGTAAAACGAGCTTAATTATGAAATTAGTTGAAGATGAACCCACCGTTTATCTTTTTGTTGGAAGAAAAAATGAAGCAACCTTATGCTCGGAATATGTTAAGGTTATTTCCAATTCTTTAAATACGTTTGTTCCGCCCGAAATGGCAAGTTTTCGTAATATTTTTCAATTTCTAATGGAAATTGGCACTCAAAAATCATTCAATTTAGTTATCGACGAATTTCAAGAATTTTACAATATCAACGAATCGATTTACAGCGATATGCAAAACATTTGGGATCAATATCGCAAAAAAACTAAGGTAAATTTGCTTTTAAGTGGTTCGGTGTATTCGTTGATGAATAAAATTTTTCAAAATTCAAAAGAACCCCTTTTTGGACGGGCTGACAATATTATTAAACTATCAGCTTTTGATACAAAAACGATGAAAGAAATTATTAGCGATTACAACCGAGATTATAAAAATGATGACTTGCTCGCACTTTATGCCTTTACAGGTGGTATTCCAAAATACTTGGAATTGCTTTGCGATGGATGTGAACTTAAAATTGATACAATGATTGAATTTATGGTACGAGAAAATTCACCATTTATTGACGAAGGAATAAATCTACTAATACATGAGTTTGGCAAAAATTACGGCACCTATTTCTCAATTTTGAGTGCTGTTTCTGCTGGTATTAACACACAGCCCAAAATTATGTCAGCTCTCGGTGATAAAAGTATCGGTGGACAAATTCATCGCCTTATCGAAGATTACAATATTTTGAAACGAGTACGTCCGATTGGAGCAAAAGAGGGATCGCAAACTGTGCGTTATCAAATCAGCGATAATTTCTTGCAATTTTGGTTTAAATATTTTGAAAACAACCGCTCTATGATTGAAATTAAAAATTTTACAGGTTTACAAAATATCATAAAAACCGACTACAATACTTATTCAGGCTTGGTTTTGGAACAATATTTTCGCACAAAATTAGCCGAAAGCGGACTTTATAAAGAAATTGGCTCTTGGTGGGACACAAAAAGTAAAGACCAAAACGAAATTGATATTGTCGCCCTTTCATTGCTAAAAAACAAAGCCATCGCTGTGGAGGTAAAACGAAACAAAGACCGCTACCGTCCAACAATATTTGCTGAAAAAGTTGCACGAATGAAACAGTCAATATTGCAAAATTACGACATAGAATCTTCATGCTTATCAATAGAAGACTTATAGCAAAGCCAGAAGGCAAACCTTGGATTTTTTTCCCCTCAGTTATTTTTCCCTCAGCAGAGTCTCCAAAATAGGGCATATCTGCTAAATTTTAAGAAAGTGAGATAAAATCAGAATAATTTGTAAGGAGCCTTTGTTGGAGGTTTTGATGTTTTAACCCAGATTCCGCAATAGAAAAAAATCACTATTTTTATGCACTAAATTCTAA
>CAZFPO010000171.1:0-4364 GCA_964521105.1 uncultured Lentimicrobiaceae bacterium
ACCAGTGACACAAGGATTTTCAGTCCTCTGCTCTACCAACTGAGCTACGACGCCTCGGTTTCGAGCGACAAAGATAATACTAATTTCATATATTCCAAAAAAAATTACATTTTTTCAAAAGAAAAAAATAATTTTGTACTCAAAAGCTAAAAATAATTATTCTAACAGCAATTTTTTGTAATAAAAAAATACACTCTCTGAACTCTCTAACTTTATAAACTCTCCAACTTTCAACTTTCAAACTTTTAACTTTCAAACTTTTAACTTTCAAACTTAATGAACTTAATAATTGACATAGGGAACACAAAACAAAAAATTGCCATTATTGATAATGAAACAATTGTTTTCTATTCGTCCTATTCAAAAATAAAACTATCCCAATTGTCCGAATTATTTTCCATGTATCCAATTAAAAAAGGAATAATTAGCAATGTTCGGAGTAAAGAGGATGTTTATGATATTACAAATTTTATTTCTTCAAAAATTCCATTTTTCAACTTTAACGAAATATTTAATTTTCCAGTAAAAAATAATTATAAAACACCCGAAACTTTAGGAAACGATAGGTTGGCTGTTGCTGTAGGTAGTCGAGTTTTATTTAATAACGAAAACACGTTGATTATTCAAATTGGAACTTGCATAACGTATGATTTTGTTGATAAATACGCTGTTTATCACGGTGGAGCTATTTCGCCTGGTGTTACAATTAGATTAAAATCATTACATCATTTTACAAAAAATCTTCCATTAATTTCGTGTCGTGATTATTTTGAATTAATTGGAAAAAGCACAGAAGAGTCAATTTTATCGGGTGTTAATCAAGGTATTATTTCCGAAATTGACGGTATAATCGAAAAATATAAATCCATCTATAACGATTTAAGAATAATTATGACTGGTGGAGGAGCAAACAATTTTGATAAATTGCTAAAAAATAAGATATTTGCAATTCCAAATCTAGTAATCATTGGTTTAAATCATTTACTCGAAATACATGAATCTAAATAAAAAAGTTCTAGTTCTATTCGTTATCTTTTATTCTACATTAAATATAACTGTAGGGCAAAACCGCATCAGCTCTCCATATTCCAGATATGGTATTGGCAGTTTGCAAAACCGAAATTCCATTTTTTCTTATTCTATGGGTAATTTAAGTAAATCCATATCAAGTCCTACCTTAATAAATTTTGGAAATCCAGCTTCTTATAGTGCATTCGATAGTATGTCTTTTGTTTTTGATGGGGCATTAATTTCGTCCAACACAAACTTATTATCAACTACCACTTCGCAGGCAACAAATTATGTTTCGCTAAGTTATTTTATGATTGGTTTTCCAATTACTAAAAGAATAAAAACTAGTTTTGGGCTGTTACCATACAGTGATATTGGCTACAAAATTATAGACAAACAAGAACTTCCAAATATTGGAAACACAACCTTTAATTATGAAGGAGACGGTGGAATTACGCAGTTTTACTGGGGAAATAGTTTTAAAATACTCCCATCATTATCGGTAGGGTTAAATGCATCATACCTCTTTGGAAATCTAATAAGAACTCGCAAAATTGAATATGAAACAACTAATACTTTTAATACCTTAAACCGAATTACAAATCACATTCATGGCTTTTTATTTCAAGCAGGTATTCAACATAAAATTGATTTAGGCAAACAGCTTTATTTTGCCTCAGGTTTTACTTATGGCTTAAAATCTTCGTTAAAAACCTCTGATGATATTTTTTCATCAACCTATTCGTATAATTCTTCTAACGAGATTTTAATTAAAGATACCGTAGAAAACTTTTCAAACCAAGTGGGAAAAATTGAAATTCCTATTTCTGTTGGTGGAGGCTTTTCGATAGGAAAAACCGATAAGTTTTTGGTAGGCATAGATGCGGAATGGCAAAAATGGGAAGATTATAGAATGTTAGGCAATAATGATTCTCTAAAAAACAGCATACAAATTGTTTTTGGTGGAATGTATACTCCCGACATTACAAGTTCTGCCATATTAAAACGCACGAATTACAGAATGGGAATTAAATACTACCAATCCTATTTAGATTTAAAAAACACTCAAATCAACGATGTGTCTGCTAATTTTGGAATGGGTATTCCACTTCGCAAAACAAAAAACCATATAAATATCGGCATAGAAGTTGGTCAATTTGGTACCACAAGTAATGATTTAATTAAAATGAATTACGTTAAACTTCAAATTGGAATGCAGTTTTATGAAAGATGGTTTATGAGACGTAAATATGATTAAACAATAAAAACATAAATATTAAAGTTAATTATTAAAATCAAAATGAAAATAACATGAAAACACTATTAAAATTATTCTTTTTATCTTTATTAACCCTAATTATTATCCCTTCAAGTTTTACACAAACAGATGATGGAAATAATAAAAACGCTAATATTAACAAATGGGGAAAAGATAGTGCGGAATGTGTAAAAAACTTCTCTTTATTTCGTGAGTTTTACCGCCAAAACAATTATAAAGATGCCTATGAACCATGGCAAAAAGTTTTTACCGAATGTCCTCAATCGTCCAAAAACATTTACATAAACGGGACTGTTATCATTAATTATCAAATTCGTAATACTAAAAATATTCATCGTCAAGAACAATTAGTTGATACTTTAATGTTGATATACGATAAACGAATAGAGTATTTCGGAGAAGAAGGTTTTGTTTTAGGCAGAAAAGCCTTGGATTATATAAAATATGTTCCGGACTTTTATCTTAAAAAAATTAAAGGGGAAAAAGATACTGCAAAGATTATTCTATATAATGATACCATTATAAATATTTGGAACAAAGCATATACAATGTTTGAGCGTTCTATTTCGCTAGAAAAAAACTCTTCATCGGGTCCTGTGGTTGACGGATATTTTCAAACTACTGAATTATATTACAAAAATAACAAATTAGAAAAAGACATAATTATTGATGCTTATGATAAAGCCAGTGATATTTTAGATTTTAATATTAAGGAATTTACAAATAAAATAAACAATGCAATTATTGAAATTGATACTTTGCATAAAAATTTTGAAAACAAGTTAATTGAAGAAGCGGCTTATAAGGCTCGTTTAGCAAAACTTCAAAAAGACACCGCTTTGTTTAAAAACTCTTACGAATCATATATTTCGGTAAAAAACAATGTAGAAACCAGATTTACTCCGTATGCTACCTGCGAGGATTTAGTAAAAATATATGAAAAAAAGATGGTTGGTAACGAGGAAAATATCGAAATGTTGACCAAAGTTACTCGAATAATGAATAAGAAAAAGTGTATCGACAATCAAGTGTTTTTTACCGCTACACAAAACTTACATCGCTTACAACCAACAGCAAACTCAGCTTTTTTAATGGGATATATGTTGTTTAAAAAAGAAGATTATGCTAAATCAAAAGATTATTTAGAAGAAGCCATAAAAAAATATGAAGACCCATCGGATAAAGCTAGTGCCTATTTAATGCTTGTTGAAGTTTGTAAAAAACTTGGTCAATTTTCAACGGCACGTCAATATGCGTATAAATATGCGGAGACAGTTCCAACCAGCGGAATGCCTTATTTGCTAATTGGTGATTTATATGCGGCTACCGCAGCAAGTTGTGGCGATAATGAACTAACCGCTCGTGTTGCTTATTGGGCTGCTGCTGATAAATATAACAAAGCAAAATCTATCGATAAAACGATTGAAGAAGAAGCAAATCAACGAATTCGTTCGGTAAGTGCTCGTTTTCCAGATACAAATACTATTTTCTTCTACGGTTTAAAAAAGGGTGAAAGCTATTCGGTTGGTTGCTGGATTGGTGAAACAACTACCATTAGATAAATGAGACTTTTTTCGTTACGAAACGTATTAATAAACAACACGATTGTCATTATTTTGACAATCGTGTTATTTTCGTGCGAAAACGACATCACTACCATTAATAATTTAACATCTAAAGATAAAACACCCGACGAGTCAGCAAAAGATGTTACAATTATATATAGCGATTCGGGCATGGTTGAATTTGTTCTTACAAGTCCAAACTTAGATAAGTATTACTCAAACGAATCATATATCGAGTTTCCAAAAGGAATTAAAATTTTCACTTATGGCGATTCTAATATTGTAAAAAACACATTAACCGCTAATTATGCCATTAATTTTGAATCCAGAAAAATGATGGAAGCAAAAAGCAAGGTGATAATTAAAAACATGCAAACCAACGAAATTATTGAAACCGAACATATTGTTTGGGATCAATTAAATCATAAAATATTTTCAGATGTTTTTATTAAACGTACAAATTCGGAAGGTATAATGTATGGTGATGGCTTTGATGCCGACGAAAAATT
>CAZFPO010000172.1:0-1738 GCA_964521105.1 uncultured Lentimicrobiaceae bacterium
ATTAACTAGTTTTTTAACGGAAGATAAAATGTCGCATAAAGTTGAAAGTCATGAGCAGCGAAGTGGGCGAGAAGCAATATCTCATTTTAAAGTGTTGAAAAAAAACATGAATTATTCCTTGGTTGAATTCCAGTTGGATACTGGACGAAAAAACCAAATTCGGGTTCATGCTCAATCGATGGGGCATCCGATTATTGGTGATAAAAAATATGGAGGTAAACCTTCTCCAATTGGACGCCTAGGATTGCATGCGAATGTTTTAGAATTTACTCACCCGATATTAAAGACAACGATGCTTTTTAAGAGTCCTATGCCGTTTAAAATGAATTTCAAATAAATGCTTGAAATAAGTACATTTTAATATCATTTTATGTGTGTATTTTTTTCTTTTCTTTGTAATTAAGTTATTTAATATTTTAATTCACATGAAACTTTTTTCTATACAAAAAAAATGGGTGCTATTAAATTCCACATTTTGTTTTTTGTCTGCTTTTTTATTTGTAAAAGGAGCAATTGCATTTTGGAGGTTTATTGTTATGCGTTATTTTGATGCATGGGTAAATCTTGATAATTTCGACATTATTTGTTTAAATGGAAAGTATGCTAAAATATGGAACCATAATAGCATAATATCAATGTACAGCGTTGGATTTATGGTGGGTTTGTTTTTAGTTTTCTTAGGTTTTTATTTGTATAAACAATACAAATCAAAAAAAGGTTTGTTGAAATTATGGTTTATTTGGCTCTATATAATTTCTGTTAACCAATCATTCGGAATAATTATACGTGATATACCGCTTAAACGAGATATTTATCATGCTTTTAACTGGTTGTCAATTCCAAATGAACTGTTAATTGGAATGATGATTTTATCGGTATTTCTAATTATTGTTATTCATGGATTTAGTGCCCGAAAATTTTTGCGATTGGCAACGAGCTCACTCGTTTTAAGAGATAATAAAAAACGTAGAGTTTTCTACACCCAATTAGTATGGGTTCCAGCTTTAATTGGTTCATTGTTCACTTTAATTTTCCACTTTTGGGATATCAGAGACTATGAACTTATTGAATTATTAATCCTAATGCTATCTCTTAGTATACCCTATTTTTTGTTTATTAGTAGGGAATCACCAAAAAAAATACGAATTCTAAAAGGCGAACCCACAGACATTAAAAATATTTCGGTTATTACTATTACATCATTGTTTTTTGTTGTTTTTTTTATTGTTAAATATTTATATTTTAACTAATACAAAGAATTTCTAATCTAATTTTGACGTGGGCATATCAAATTCAAAAAAAGACAAGGTTGGGTATAATCCCGATTTAATGAAGCGATTCTATCGCTGATTCTGGATTAAAACCGTACAAATCCAATATTTATTTTCGTTGTTGAACAAAATACAGTAAGGTTATAGTAGCCCGTTTGTAGCTGTTTTACACAAATATGTGTTAAATTATTTTCGGTTTGAATTGAATTCTTTTCAATTTTCATTACAACTCGCCCCGTCAAATCGGTTATTATAATTGATGAAATATTGCTATTGTTTTCAGGTAATTGTATCGTTAAATTATCACTGGTTGGATTTGGATAAATTTTAATATTTGAATAGGATTTATGATTAATAATTCCCGATTCAACAATTTCGTTGTAATTGCCTGTTCGCGTGTTACTACCTTTGTATGTGCCCCATAGAACTTTTGATTTATTATACGTAGCATCCAAGTCATAAACATT
>CAZFPO010000172.1:1838-4360 GCA_964521105.1 uncultured Lentimicrobiaceae bacterium
CCTTGACGGTCGAAAACAAATATTCGTCCGTTTGCAGGTGAGCCACCAGTTACCTGAACAATATCTAAAAAACCATCGCCATCCACATCGCCAATGGAAGGTGGATAAACAGCGGTGCCAATTAAGTTTTGCGACCACAATAAACCCTGATACGTATAAACATACAATTTTCCGTCAGCAGCAAAAATGATGTCGTCAATATTATCTCCATTCATATCGGCTAATGCAACATTTCGCATGTTTTTAAAACTTTGATTTGCAGGAACAGCAATTGGGAAACCCGGAATTTGATTTACTTCGGATTTATTGGATTGAATTAATGCTGCATTTACTTTATCAACACGAATCGTCATGTCATCATTCAATGATGCTTTTTCCCATTGTTGCGAAAAAATTTGTGGCAATACAGCCAGTAAAAATATAAAAACAGTAATTTTTTTCATTGGATTGGATTTTGAATGATCAAAAGTAAGAAAATAGGAGTTGAAATAGATAAATATTTCAAAAAATCGAAAGATATTGTTGGTTCTTTATAACCTCATCTGATGACTCGACGTCATCTGACAGATGAGTTGAAAGGCATTTAATCGTTAAAATTTTCATTTTTATCCTTTTGTTCCCTGAAGGGAAATGAAAATTTTGTGGGTGATTGAAATTGCCAACTTTCATATAGTCGTGCCTCGAATCAAAGTTGGAGTACGACTGGAAAAATAAATTAAACTTTTGTTTATTTGTGTTTTACAGGCTGAAAGCCTGAGTTTACTTCAACCCTGACGTTGTCCGAAGTCTCAGACTTCGGACAGCAGCGGGCTGTTAACTTTTTTTCATAAGCAGAGTCTCCAGAATGGGACTCTGTTGTTTATTTTATGAAAGTGTTTCGTCTACTCATCTGATGACTCAAAGCCATCTGATGAGTATTGTGAATAATCAAAATTTCTTATATTTCACAACTGCTATTATAGCTCGAATAATCGGTAATTTTTGACAATGTAAACTTAAAAGAGTTATTTAATTTATCTCTAAAAAAATAGATTACCGAGTAGTATAATCCTAATGATAAAAGCCCAGCTAAGGTGCCGCTAATTTCATCATTGGTTATTAAAATGGTAGGAACTAATCCTGCAAACAGAAAAAACAGTGGGATAACATAACCTATCAAAACAGCTTTTGAACCCATTGAACGTTGCATACAAACATTCACTTTTTCGCCAATTTTCCATTCGGTTTTGGAAAAATCGTAGGCTTCAATTTCTTTTTCACTCATTTCGAAGCCACCACAAGCTCCTTTAATGGCACACGAACCACATGCACTTTTTTGAAGAATAGTTACCACATATTTATTTCCTTCAATCGATTTGATTATTCCTTCGTGACGGATATCTTTTGCTGACATAATTTTTTTTTAAGGTGTTGAAATGGAAACTGGGATTATTTTCCCATTGAAATACTTTCCATTTTCGGTGGCAAATTTAGCAATAAATTCTCCAACTTCTTCAGCAGTTAAAGGTGCTTTGTATTCGGGAAATGCTTTTTGCAACATTTTAGTATCTACTGCACCTAAACACAATGCGTTTACGTGAATTTGATGCTCATTAAGCTCTTCTGCCAAACATTCCGTCATAATGCTTAAAGCTCCTTTACTGATGCTATACGCCGAAAGTCCTTTGAATTTAACACTTCCTTGAAATCCACCCATGCTTGAAATGTTTACAATATAAGCCGATTTTGAAAATATTGGAAGAAGTGCTTGAATAAGGAAATAGGGAGCTTTTAGGTTTGTTGCAAGCATTGTGTCGAAATCGGCAAAACTGGTATCAGAAAATGATTTGGCTATTAAAATTCCAGCATTATTAATTAATACGTCAATTTGATGGTTTGTTTTGACGCTTATTTCCGAAATTAACACGTCATAAGGCATTTTCGTTAAATCATAACAAATTGGGATGATGTTCGGTTTAAGTCCGATTAAAGAATCCACTTTTCGTGAAATGGCAATAATGGTGTTTTCGTGATTTTTAGATAAAGACAAAACTGTTTGTAAACCTATTCCTCCAGAAGCTCCTGTAACTACAATGTTCATTTTCTTTTTTTTAAGATAACACTTCAAAATATATTTTGTTTGTTTTTCTTGCTAGTTTTATTGCCACCAAGACTCTAAGTCACCAAGATTCACAAAATATTATTCGTTTATTCGTGGCAATTTTCTGCTACAAATATTGCTGAAATTGTGCAAAACTTGTTTTTTTGTGAAGAAATTTACACTATGTTTCACAGAGTACTCACAGAGTTTCACTGTGTTTTTTCTTTGTCTTACACTGTGCGACACTGTGCCTGCCAAAGGCAGATAAACCCATTGCTTTGCAATTTGTGTAACACTGTGTAAATAAAATTTTCTGCCACGAAGGCTCAAAGTCCACCAAGGCGGATAAATTTATCAGCCGTGGCTAGACACTAAGAATCACTAAGTTTTTTTAAACACATAGGCACATAGAAATTCTTCTTTTTTAACGAATAGACACATA
>CAZFPO010000173.1:0-4323 GCA_964521105.1 uncultured Lentimicrobiaceae bacterium
AAAAATAAATCCATTCTTTGGTCTTCGGTATTAGGATTTGGCTATCAGACTTCGTTCGAGATATATGATGGTTTTTCGTCAGAGTGGGGCTTCTCGTGGGGCGATATTGCTGCAAACGGATTTGGGACATTTCTTTTTGCCACTCAACAAACCATTTGGAATGAACAAAGAATTTTATTAAAATATTCCTATCACAACTCGCCCGAACAAGCTATCAGACCAGATTTATTAGGCAAACCACCAATTTCCGAAGCATTAAAAAATTACAATGGAATAAGTGTTTGGGCTTCCGTCAACCTATCCTCCTTTATGAATGAAAATAACCGATTTCCAAAATGGTTAAATATCGCATTTGGATATGGTGCATCGGGCATGACCGGCGGTTTTATCAATCCAAGTGAATTAAATGGACATCCAATTCAGGCATTTAACCGTCAACGTCACTTTTATATTTCACCAGACATTGATTTATCAAAAATTAAGGTTAAAAACAGATTTTTGAAAAAAGTCTTATTTGCATTAAACTTTTTTAAAATACCAATGCCAGGATTAAGTTATACTCCCGAAAAAGGTTTAGGTGCTAGTTTATTGATGTTTTAATTTTTTGTATGTTTTTGTGAAAAAATTCACACTAATAATTTAAATAGTTGTCTTTAATTAAAACATTGTTTACTTTTGTTTTGTTTATTTTTGAAAATTTGATGTATGATTCCAAATTTGCCTCCTAAAACTGTAGAACGATTAAGTCAATATCGAAGATTACTGATTTCAAGTTTAGAAAGAGGGAAAACATTTATTTTTTCTCACGAATTAGCATTACTACTTAATAATACCTCGGTTCAGGTTCGAAGAGATATTATGCTGATAGGATATGCAGGAACTTTGCGTAAAGGATATAATGTTAATGAGTTAGTTAGTAGGATTGGTGAAATTATTGATTCAGAGGAAACAATAAAAGTTGCTTTAGTTGGGGTTGGAAAACTTGGTAGTGCAATTTTATCCTATTTTCAAGGTAAAAGAACTCAAATTGAAATTGTGGCTTGTTTTGATGTCAATTTGGATAAAATTGGAAAAGAGTTCGAGGGGGTGTTATGTTATAAGCAAAGTGAGTTGAAAAATATAATTCAAAATCAAAATATTTCCATTGGAATTTTGACAGTACCTAACGAAGTTGCTGAAAATATCGCTGAATTAATGATAAAATCAGGAATAAAAGGGATATTAAATTATACATCCGAATCGTTAACGGTTCCATCAAATATATATCTCGAAGAGTATGACATGGTAACCTCACTCGAAAAAGTTGCCTATTTTGTAAAACACAGTTAAGTTAAAATAAAGTGCAAGTTTATAACAGCATCGATTTTAGTGAGAAAATCATAAACCCAGTGGTAACGATTGGTTCATTTGATGGCGTACACATGGCTCACCGTATTATTCTTCGTCGAATTATTAATTTAGCTCGTGAGATAAATGGAAAATCTGTGATTTTAACGTTCGACCCACACCCACGTGAAGTTCTATCGCCCGAAAGCAAGTTCGAGCTTCTGAATACACGAAATGAAAAAATTAAATTACTAGAGGAAATTGGTATTGATGTGGTCGTTTTTATTCCTTTTACCATCGAATTTTCAAAAATTTCGTCCGATGATTTCATCCGAAATATTTTAGTTGATAAATTAAATTGTAAAAAAATAGTCATTGGATACAATCATTACTTTGGACATAATCGCGAAGGTAACTTCGAAATTCTATATCGTTTGGGTAAAGAATTGGATTTTACCGTAGAAGAAATTCCCGAACAGGATATTCAAAATGAATCCATCAGCTCATCGAAAATACGGAAAGCTCTAGATGCAGGTGATATGATGAAAGCTAACGCCTATTTGAATTACGAGTATAACATCCATGGTAAGCTTCGCGAAGGTGAAAAAATATTTAGTCAGCTTGGGTATCGCTCATGGATGCTCGAAATTGATTCAAATAAAAAACTAATTCCTTCCTTTGGATTGTATTTCGCAAAAGTTCATAGCTTTAACAAAGAATGGCACGCCGCAGTGATGGTTGATGAGAATAAGTCTATACATCTTTTGCTGGTTGGTGACGATTCGGCATTAAAAAATAGAGAAGCAGTTTTGACGTTTAAATACTTAGTTCGAAAATGCCCCGAAGATACCGATTGTAATGATTTGAAGAAAATTATAGATGCAATTATTGTCCAAGCTGGATATTATGATAAATAATGATGTTGATATTTCTAAAAATCGTTTATTTAAATCATTATTAGGCGTTTTTGCTTTGCTTTTTATCACGTTTTACACCATTTTAGCTTACTTTTCAAGAACTGCATCCGACGATTGGTTTTTTATCTCATTAATTAATCAATACGGATGGTTCGAATCCATTAAAGTGATTGCAGGCTTCGACAGTCCGCGGTTTGCAGCTCGATGTATAACGCATTTTGCCCTGAGTAATGGATTGTTTTCATCATTTTCGTTCTATTGCTTAAATCTTTTGGTTTTTGTAGGTGTGATTTTTTATTCTCTTTCTGTGCTTAACAAGAAGCTAGAAATGGAACTTTCAAAAACAGTTCGTTTTTTGGTTTCAATATTTATTATAGGAGGATTTTTTTTTATATCACCAGCCATTGGCGAAATGTGGTTCTGGCTTGCCGGAGTACCAACATACTTGACGGCACTTATCGCGGGATTTGCTTTATTGAGCATATTGTTTGATGACATTTCTATTACCATAAAATATTTCTTGGTGATTTTACTCACTGCATATATTGGTAATGCATCTGAAATGTTTGCCATTATGATGTGGCTTATTTTGTTTGTTCAGTTTGTTTACTTAATGAAACAAAAACCATTTCGATTTTCTAAAGCCATGTGGATTTGGGCTATAGCGATGGATTTAATATTAATTTGGATACTTCTGAGTTTTTTTTCAGAAGGGAATTCGCAACGTCAAACCGATTTGGGGAGTCATTCGCTTTTTGATACATTTTATTATGGACTTCGGTTTGCTGGAAAAATAATTTTAGTGGATATTTTCGGTAAAATTCATTTTTGGATTGCCTTTTTATTGCCTTTTATGATGTTCGGGAATATTCGCAAAGAATTAATAATGAATTACATATCCTTAAAACGTCTTTTTATAATTTCGTTTTTAGTTTTTTGTATTATCGCAATAGTGAGCTTAATGCAGATTTATTTATTAAAATCATTTCCGCCCTATAGAGCCACTACAGCCATTTGGTTTATCATTTTTTTAATGGGAATACTAATTTCAATATATCTTGGTTCAAAGCTTAAAGCTAAACTTAATTCAAAATTGATATCTTTAACGATAGCGATTCCAATTGTTTTAATTTTAATTATCTCTTGGTCTGAAATTCCCGTTGCAGCAAAATATTCTCGAGCTTTTGATGGTAGAATTGAAAAGGTTTTTTCCAATAAAAACGACTCAAATAATAACATCAAACTCGCTCCACTTCCCAAATCTGGATTGTTGATGTCTGGTGAAATCACACCAAATAGTAATCATATTTTAAATCGGCATTTTGCCAAAATGTTGGGTGTTGAAAAGGGTTTGGAAGTAAAGTAACCCCATAGACCTAACAGGTTTTTAAACCGTCCCAGACCTAACAGGTTTTTAAAACCTGTTAGGTCTGTTTTTGGTTTTTAAAACCTGTTAGGTCTAAGGGGCAACCAAATTCCTTATCACCACCGAAGCGGCATAACAGCCGAAAATTGCCGGCATATACGAAATGGTTCCAACCGTTGAGAGTTTATTCTGTTCCTGAACTTCATTTATTTTAATGCACTCTTTTGGAACGACTTCGGTCGAAAAAACTGCTTTAAAACCATCCCAAATGCCAAGTTTATGCAGTCGTTTGCGAATAAAAAAAGCCAATTTACATTGATAGGTGTCTTCGATATTGGCAACATGGACGAGTGACGGGTCGAGTTTGCCACCTGCTCCCATCGAACTAACTAATTTTAGTTTGTTTTTAAGTGCACAATGAATCAGAAAAACTTTTGGAGCAAGTGTATCAATGGCGTCAACAACATAATCATAAGGTGCCGCTTCTATCATTTCGATCAGTGTTTTATCTTTTAAAAATTCATGAGTAACATGAAGTTTAATGTCGGGATTGATGTCCAAAAGTCGATCTTTCATGAGTTCGGCTTTGGATTTGCCAAAAGTGCTTTTGAGAGCAATCAGTTGTCGGTTGCGATTCGAAGCCGAAACCACATCTCCATCGAACATGGTAATTTCGCCAACACCAGCACGACAAAGCATTTCGGCAGCATAAGC
>CAZFPO010000174.1:0-3863 GCA_964521105.1 uncultured Lentimicrobiaceae bacterium
GAATTAGCTATAAAAATGAATTTAGGTATAACATTAAGTAATCATTTTTTTTAAATATTCTTTTTCTTGATAAAAATTATAATGTTATTGGAACACTTTTAAAGAAAAAAGCATCCATTTCGAACGTGAAAATGGTTTACACTCGAGAAGATCAACCCGTTGATAAAACCGCAAATAATATTTTATATATGATTGCTTTTGAAGACACAAATAAGGATGGGTTATTAGATGCAAAAGACCGTCACGACTTGTATATCTCTGATTTGAATGGTAAGAATTTAAAGCAAGTAACAAAAGGAATTGATGTAAATGATTACGATTTTTCAAATTCAAATTCGGAGATATTTATCCAATATACTGATCGGGAAAACATTAGAGAAGAACATAAACGACTTAAATTTGGAGTTTACAAAATAAAAACTTCAACATGGGTTGAACTTAATCAAATTAATGAAACTCTTGATTTTATTGAATTATTATTGATAAAATAAGCTGTTTTAATTCAAACGCCGCCTTTGTTGGTGAAAATACTAACAAGAAACTAGAAGCGTATTCGCAGTGGCTTTGTTGTCCGAAGTCTGAGACTTCGGACATCGAGACTTCGGACTACAAAGCTTATATTAAATCTTCCAATCGATAGCCAATTTGTAATAATTTATCCGTACTAGTTATTTTTTCAAGATGCTCTTTTTCCAGAATTTGTAATTTCTCGTTGGCTTCAAAAAGGGAACACCGATTTTCCTGCATGTATTTAGACAAAATGGTTGCTTTATGATATCCGATATATGGAATTAAAGCGGTGCTTATTGCCGGACTATCAAAAAGAATTGACTCCGATTTTTCGGTATTTATTTCAATACCGGATATTAAGTTGTTTGCCATGGTCTTAGTGGCTGAAATCAACAACTTTAAACTTTCAATTATTGCATGTCCAATAGATGGTAAATAAGCATTCAAATCCAAGCAACCTTGAGCTGATAAAGAGGTGATTAACATGTCGTTAGAGTAAACATGATGAGCGGAAGTGATTACAAATTCAGGAATTACGGGATTTACTTTACCAGGCATAATTGAACTTCCAACTTGCCGAGCAGGTATTTTAAAATCATTTACATTTCGAGCATCCGATGCTAGTAGTCGAATGTCTGAAGCCATTTTTTCGAGATTTACTGCCAACGATTTTAAAATGGCGTGTACTTCTACAAAACTATCTAAATTAGAAGTAGCATCGGACATGTTTTCGCTACGGGCAATGGGTAAACCTGTTAATTTTTGAAGTTGTTGTGCAACTTCCATTATGTAAAAACGTGGAGTTGATAATCCTGTTCCAATAGCTCCACCTCCAAGATTAACCAATTTTAAGCGTTCAAAACATTTTGAAACTCGCCACCAATCTCGAGAAAGACTTTCGTTATATGATGAAAAAAGTTGACCGTACGATGATGGAACTGCCGCTTGCATTTGTGTGTAACCAATTCGCATTACATTTCTATATTGCGATTCCTTTTTTTCTATTTCAACTCTGAGCATATTAATCGATTGCTCGAGTTTTTCAAGTAAAATAAGCACACAAACTTTTAAAGATGTTGGAACTACGTCGTTTGTCGATTGAAAAATGTTAGCTTCTTCAATCGGGTCGATAATTTCGTATTGTCCAGCATTATATCCCAATTTTTTCAAAGCTAAATTGGCGATAATTTCATTTATATTCATGTTTATACTTGTGCCGGCACCACCTTGAATGGCGGGGACAATAAATTGATCAAAATGCTTCCCCTCACTTACTTCGGTGGCAGCTTCAATCAATGAATGGGTTTTTTCGTGTGAAATTAATTGATGAGGAAATTTGTTTCCATATTTTTGTAAAACGGCTTCGGAAAACTTCTGATATGTTAAATAACAACTCAATTTTGTTATTCCCATTGCCTTATACCATTCAATCGAAAATGTTTCATCCGAAGGAAAATTTTCAACAGCTCGAATCGAGTGAATGCCGTAAAGTGCTGTTTCAGGAACTTCTTTTTCTCCTATAAAATCTTTTTCAATTCGCATTTTGTTCAAAATAATTATAGATACAAACTTACAATAAAATAATGTAGAAAACAATTTTCAAATTAATTGAATCAAAAACATGCTTATTGAATTAGGCTATTTGAGAAATCCTTTTAGGGATAAAAACAAATTCATACATAATAATGATTAAAAATCATATTTTTAGTTTTACTTTTATGGCTTGAATCCTAATAATTTAAAAATATGTCACGAATTGTTTTAGCCAACAAACTTAAAGAGCGGTTTTTTGTTATTGAATATTTTTTTGGTCAAAATGTACTTATAGGAACGGTTCGACTTTTTGGAGCTCCGTTAATGATGCTTTTAGGTGTATGGTTTTTCTTTTCCGAAACAGAATATAGCAACTATTTTGGCGGTGTGTTAATTGTGTATGCAATTTACTTTGGGTTTCGTCCTTGGCTTTTCATCTATACCAAGCGTAGTTTGTTTGAATCTTCGCTTTTTGATCTGAAAATAAATGATAATCAATTAATTATAACCGAAGGAGAAGATGTTAATACATTCGATTTTTCGGATTTTAAGGCAATTGAAAAACGTAAAGAATATTTTGTAATTAAGCTGAAAACTAAAAAGGAAATTTATTTTCCCAAAAATCAATTAAACGAAGCGGAAATTTCGATTTTAAACAAGCGAATTCTATAATCTTTATCGTAAATGAGGATTTTTAAATGGTTTCTTTTCTTGTTTTTTCTATTAACAAGCCTATTTGGTGTTGCTCAAATTACCGATTCAAGTCGAGTATTGCATGATAGAATTGCTCGATCTTCGTATGTGTGGGGTTTTGTTAGGTATCACAGTGTAAAAAAAGCAAATTGGAATAAGGAGTTTGTTAAGTTATATAAACAAGCAAAATCAAGCAAAACGGACGAAAAACTGAATCTATTTTTGAATAAATGGATTGAAAAAAATTATATAAAAAATGGTTGTGATGTGTTTATTAGAGATAATTCTTTAATTGATTCAAACTTGATTATCGATTTTCCTGCTTTATCTAAAGCCAAATCGGATACTTCTTTAACTATTTACAAATCAGATTCATATTGGCCAGAATACTTTTTTGAAGTAAACAAAAAGAATGATGTATTCCCAAACGCCGAACAGAGGCTAATGACACTAAATAAAATTTACTTCAACTTTTTATATTTTTATCCATATTTCAATATGCCAATTTCAAAGTGGGATTCGCTGCGTAAAGCAAATATTCCAATATTTATTCAAGCAAATACTCCATATAAATATGAATTGGCTATTAATCGATTATTGGTAAATTTTAACGATGGGCACATATCCATAAATTCAACTGAATTAAATCGGATATTTTTAAAATATTCGTGCCCTTTTAAAACAAAAATTATTGGTAATTCTGCCATTGTAAATTATATTGATAATGACTCATTTTGTTTAATAAACGATATTAGATTAAATGATGAAATTATTAACTTAAATGGGCAAAAAATATCAGACAGATGTGCTTTTTGGCAAGACATATTGCCTCACTCAAATTTTGAAAATTTTTTACATATTGTTGAACGTTATGTTTTTTCGGATAGTATTTCCAAAATGAATATTACAATTAAACGAAACGATTCAATAATTGATAAGTTAATTACTATGCCACTAAGAGGAGCTATTGTAATTAAGTACGATACTATTTCTTATAAAATTATTTCCGATACCTTAGGCTGGATTAATTTATCAGTAATAAAAAGAGAAGAGGTTTCGAAAGCAATCGCTCTTTTAAATAATTCAAAATATCTGGTCGTTGATGCTCGTGGATATCCAAACTCAAC
>CAZFPO010000175.1:0-3827 GCA_964521105.1 uncultured Lentimicrobiaceae bacterium
TTATATAAATTTCAATTTTAATATTACTCATTAAAATTTAATGTTCAAGTTTACGAATTAGCATGTAAATTACTTTTCCAAATTATCTCTACAACGACTCGCAAACCTGTTTAATTTTTAGCATTAATTGGTCGGCAAATTTTTGTAATGGACTTTTAGCCATCATCGCTATCATTGGTGGAATGTCGGCATCTAGTTCCGAATAAATTTCACATTTATTATTGTCTATAAACATAATAAAACATGTTAAAATTAAGCCAAAAGGTTTATCGGCTGTGGCAGTATAAACAACTTTTGAATGAGGAGTTCGACTTGTAATATTTAATGTAATTTTTGCCATGCCTTCAATTTCAAAGGTGCAACTATCTTCTGTTGATTGCCAATTTTTAATTTGTTCGGGCAATACTTTTCCAAAATTATTGCAATTTGAGATGTAATCGAAAACTAAGTCATTACTTTTTTCGATGAGAGTTTTATTACTTTCTATTTTCATAATGGTTATTCAAATTTTTTGCTCCAATCGGCTGGAGAATTTTTCCATATTTTTAATGTCTCCAATTCTTCGTCTTTTATGTAGTTTTTTTCCAGGGCAGTTTCGAGTAAACTGGAATAATCGGTAATTGTAAACAATGTAACATTTTCTTGTTCAAATGCTTCTAATGCTTTTGGAAGTTCGTATGTAAAAATAGCTGCCATTCCAAGCACGTTACATCCCGCTTCGCGTAAAGCAGTAACCGCTTTTAAACTACTACCCCCAGTTGAAATTAAATCTTCAATTACTACTACACTTTGTCCGGATTTAATATCGCCTTCAATCATGTTTGTCATTCCATGTTTTTTAGCTTCACTACGGATATAAATAAAAGGTTTATCCATTTCCTGAGCTACAAGTGCACCTTGAGCAATACCTCCAGTAGCTACTCCAGCAATCACATCGGGATTACCAAATTGTTTTTTAACTATTTTTACGAATTCATCGCGAATAAAATTTCTAATTTCGGGATATGATAACGACTTACGGTTGTCGCAATAAATAGGTGATTTTAATCCCGATGCCCATGTAAAAGGATTTGATGGATTCAATTTAATTGCGTTAATTTGCAAAAGAAATTCTGCACACTGTTTTTTTGACTGCATAAAATTTTAATATGAATTTTGAAAGGCAAATATACAAAGTTTTTTACAACAACCGATGTGTTGTAATTACAAGTAATATGAAATTTATTACCCCTAAATCGGGCGATGAATATTATCAGTTTGCTAACATTAACGATTTTATTTGCTTAGTTAACAAGTTTGAGAAACAATTGGTTAATACAGATTTATATGTTTATGCTCCCGAAAATTTGCTTGAAGTTTTTAATGCGTTAGTTGGTATTTATAAATATGTTCCTGCTGCAGGTGGAATCGTTCGTAATGAAAAAAATCAAATATTAATAATTTACCGTTTTCATCGTTGGGATCTTCCCAAAGGACATGTAGAAAAAGGTGAGGAATATGCAAACACTGCTATACGTGAAGTGATTGAGGAAACAGGGGTTAAAAATTTGGAAATTGTCAAGTCGCTCGATTCGAGTTTTCATGTGTATCATTTAAAAAATGAACATTGTATTAAAGAAACTCATTGGTTTGAAATGAAATGTACTAATTCGGAATTGCTATTTCCACAAACCTCTGAAGCCATCGAAATTGCAAAATGGATTGATGTAGAAGATATTAACTCGGTATTAATAAAAACATATCCCTCGTTAAAAGATTTACTAAAATCCTATTTGGGTATTTAAATTTTGACACTAAATATCTCAAAATTCCTTCAAAATTTACGAAATAATACCAAATTTAGCTTAACAAGTATTCAATATCTTCTTTATTTAAGCTTTTCACAAAACCTTCTTCGCTTTGGATTAATGTTTCGGAGAGCTTAATTTTTTTGTTTTGAAGTTCAATTATTTTTTCTTCTATACTTCCCTGTGAAATGAATTTGTATATAAAAACATTTTTCTTCTGACCAATTCGATGTGCTCTATCGTAAGCCTGAGCTTCAGCAGCAGGGTTCCACCATGGGTCTAATAAAAAAACATATTCTGCTTCGGTTAAATTAAGTCCTAAACCTCCAGCTTTAAGTGATAGTAAAAAGACTTTGTAATCGGGATTGTTTTGAAACAATGAAACCTGTTGTTCTCTATCTTTGGTTTGACCATCTAAATAACAAAAAGGAGTGTTTTGTTCTTCTAAATAATTTTTGAATAGTTTTAAATGCTCAGTAAATGAACTGAAAATGAGAGTTTTGTTGTTGTAACTCAGAGCCGCGATAAGCATTTCACACACTTCATTAAATTTTCCAGACTCTCCACTGTAGTTTTTATCGTAGAGTTTGGGGTGATTTGCAATTTGTCGCAAACGCAATAATCCTTCAAGTAAATTAAATTTTATTTTTGAGGAATCTTCATTAGGAGATAGAATTGAGTGCCGATATTGATTTTTTATTTGAAGATAAAATTCTTGTTGTTCAGCATTCATTTCACAATAATTAATAGAAATAGTCTTTTCGGGCAAATCTTTGGCAACCCTTGATTTTAATCTGCGGAGTATAAATGGGTTCACAATTTTTTTTAATATTTGAAGTTTTTCTTCAGTATTGTATTCTTTTTGAAATTGCGATAAACTTCCGAATATGTTTCGATTAACAAAGTGCATTTGTGTCCATAAATCGGTAATGGAATTTTCGATAGGTGTTCCCGTTAATGTTAAAAAATGATTGGCTTTAAGTTGCATACAAGCTTTTGCTGTTCCCGATTGAGAATTTTTAATATTTTGCGATTCATCTAAAATACAATAATTAAAAAGTTTATTTTCAAAGGTTTCAATATCAATTCTGACGATAGAATAAGTAGTGAGAATAACATCAGAATTAAAAAAATCACTGTCAGAAATTTTTCTATTGGGTCCAGAATATGAATATATTTTTAAGTCAGGACAAAATGTTTTTGCCTCTTTTTCCCAATTATAGAGCAGTGTTTTGGGTACAACAATTAAAGAAGCACCATGATTTTTTTCTTTTGCCCACTGCAATAAACAAAGTGTTTGAACCGTTTTACCCAATCCCATATCATCAGCTAAACATCCTCCCAATCGTAATTCGTTTATAAAAACTAACCAGTTAAAACCCTCATGTTGGTATTTACGAAGTTTCCCAACGAAGCCTTTGGGTAGCGATGTTTTTTTTATTGGAGCCGAATCGATTAAGGCTCTGAGTTTTGAATTTAAATCAAGTTTTAGTAAACCTGTTTTACTTATTTCGTCAAGCAAAACAAAGTAGTGTTTTGATGCTAATATTTTATCATCGCTGATGTTAAGATATAAGCCCAAAAACGAATATTCTTTAATCCAATTGCTTGGAAAAACTGCATATTCTCCATTAGGCAAACGAATTTCGGTTTTGTTTTTTTTAATTAGTAAAATGATTTCTTTTAACTGGAATGTGTAGTCTCCAAAAGTTACAGTTCCGCTAATTTCAAACCAGTCGATTGATTCGCTAGCCGATGCAGTTATTGTCGATTGACCAATAAAATATTTTTTTTGTGAAGGACTTTTTTGCTCTTGGATAATTTCTATCCCCATATTTTCAACTGCTTGATAGTTTTCATTTATCCAATTCATCCCTTCTTCAAAAGGCATGATATGAGAAACAAGTTTAAGGTTTATTCCCAAATTTAGGAGGCTTTTAACAATTTCTCTTTCTATGGCTAAATCTCTTTCAATTCGGTAGAATACAATTTCGTTGTTTTCATTTTTCAAGAAAACGGTATTTGTATTTATCCCATATT
>CAZFPO010000176.1:0-3805 GCA_964521105.1 uncultured Lentimicrobiaceae bacterium
ATACGCTGTAATGTCGCACCTACGGAGCTTTTTGGACTTTTTTCATCTGTTAATTGCCATAATGTCGCCTCTACGAGGCTTTTGGATAGTTTTCTCTCCGCCTTAACAGAGCCTATAGTATGGAACTCTGATGATTTCAACGCTGGGTTAATTGATTTGAGAAGTAAAAGTATGAAATTACTTACTTTTTCTTACTTCCAAAACATGAACACGCTGTAATGCCATTTCAAATTCAGGATTTATTTTCAAAGCCATATTATAATTTTCAACGGCAGTTTTTTTATCTCCCATCTTTTCGTAAGCCACACCCCGGTTATAAATTGCTTCAATAAAATTTTGATCAATGGCAATTGCCTTTGAAAAATTGTCAATTGCTTCCTCGTATTTCTTTTCAAATTCCATGGCAATCCAACCCAAATTATGGTACGACCATTTGTGGTTTTTGTCAATTTGTAAAATCATTTGATAGCGTTCTTTTGCTTTTTGAATATTTCCGGTTTCTTGATAAAACATGGCGATATTATAGTGAGCTTCAATGCTTTGAGGTTTAATATTTAATGCATTGTTGTAATAATCTAAAGCTAATTGGTTGTGGCGTGCATGATATAATAAACCAAGCTGAATGTAAGCATCGTAATAACCCGGATTTTGATCTACTGCTTTATTGTAATTTCGGATAGCATTTGCGGTATCACCTTGTTCTTTGTATGCATATCCTTTCATGAAAAATGCTTGAGGATTTCTATTATCAATCTCTAAGGCTTTGTTTAAAAAGTCGTTCATTTCGGTATATCGTTTATAATATAGTTGTATTTCGGCTAATTTCATGATTACATCCACATTTTTTGGCGATTTGGAATAGGCTTTTTCTAAAATTTCTTCGCTATTTTCGAATTGTGCTTGCATGAAAAATAAATCCGCTAAAAAAATGTATCTTTCGGGATTTGTAGAATCGAATTTTAGAGCCATATAAGCGTCATAATAGGCACTATCTATCAACTTGTTTTTTAAATAATACTGAGCACGTTTCGAGTAAGCACCAGCATCTTCGGGATTTTCGTCAATTTGAATGCACAAATTGGCTAATTCTTCGGGATACTTCGCATATTTTTCTTTGTTTTTGTTGCCGTTGCACGAAACAAATAAAACAAAAGCGGTTAGAATTATCGGTAAACTTATTTTTGATTTCATGAGCATAATTTTAGACCACAAAATTAGTAAAATTGAGGAGAATTTATAGAGTTTGTGCTTATTTAGATTTAAAATGTAGTTTTTGGAAAATATTATAAAGGAAAAGACAATTCAAAATTTATGAATTGTCTTTTTTAAAAGATGAAAACTTAGATTACTTCCCTTGCAAACTCTCTCTAACTTTAGTTTCGAGTTCATCGAATAGTTCGGGGTTATCCGTTAAGATCTGTTTCACAGAATCGCGACCTTGACCAAGTTTTGTTTCGTTATACGAGAACCATGAACCACTTTTTTTGATAATGTTTTTTTCAACACCAATGTCGATAATTTCGCCAATTTTTGATATTCCTTGTCCATACTGTATATCAAACTCGGCTGTACGGAATGGAGGAGCCACTTTATTTTTAATTACTTTAACTTTAACACGATTTCCGACAATTGCTTCGCCATCTTTAATTTGGCTAATTCTTCGGATGTCCAAACGAACAGATGCATAAAATTTTAATGCATTACCGCCAGTGGTTGTTTCGGGATTGCCAAACATTACCCCGATTTTTTCGCGTAATTGATTGATAAATATACAACAACATCCTGTTTTACTGATAGTTGCAGTGAGTTTGCGAAGGGCTTGCGACATCAAACGTGCTTGAAGTCCCATTTTTGAATCACCCATTTCTCCTTCAATTTCACTTTTTGGTGTTAAAGCCGCAACGGAGTCGATTACAATAATGTCGATAGCTCCTGAGCGAATTAAATTTTCGGTAATTTCAAGTGCTTGCTCGCCATTATCGGGCTGCGAAACCAACAAATTGTTTACATCTACTCCAAGTTTTTCTGCATAATAACGATCAAATGCATGTTCGGCATCAATAAATGCTGCAATACCACCTTTTTTTTGCGATTCGGCAATGGCATGGATAGCTAACGTAGTTTTACCCGACGATTCTGGTCCGTATATTTCAACTACTCTGCCTTTTGGAAATCCACCTATACCTAATGCTGCATCTAAACTCAACGAGCCCGATGAAATGAATTCCATGGCTTCAACTGGGGCATCGCCTAATTTCATGATGGAACCTTTTCCGTATGTTTTATCTAATTTTTCGAGAGTAAGTTGTAAGGCTTTTAATTTCTCATTTTGAATGTTGGGGGTCTCTTTTTCTTTGCTCATATTTTTTATAATTGATAAGATTTTAAAATTTGTTCTGCATGATTTTTTGTTTCTACTTTGTCAAAAATCCGTTCGATTTTTCCATTTTCATCAATTACAAAAGTAGTTCTTTTTGTTCCAAGAAATGTTCGTCCCATGAATTTTTTTTCACCCCAAACCATAAAATTATTCACAATTACTTTGTCGGTATCGGCAATAAGAGGAAAAGGAAGCTGGTGGTTTTCGATAAATTTTTGGTGTGATTTTTCCGAATCAACACTAATTCCAATTAGTTCAAACCCTTTACTTTGTAAAAGTGAGTAATTGTCTCTTAAATTGCACGCTTCGGCAGTGCAACCAGGGGTATTGTCTTTAGGATAAAAAAATAAAATTAATTTTTTGCCTTTGTACATTTCTAAATTTATTTCATTTCCATTTTGGTCTTTTCCAGAAAGGGCAGGAGAGGAGTCTCCAATTTTTAAAGTGTCCATAAGTGTTTTATTAGATTTTTTATAATTAACAGTATTCAGTAATCAGTATTATACAATGTTAAACAACAAACAATATTCAATCTTTGTTTTTATGATTATTTATTTTTAAATAATATTCGCAAAAATCTTTAATTGCACACTCCTTGCAATTCGGTTTAATGGCTTTACACACATATCTGCCGTGTAAAATTAGCCAGTGATGTGCTATCGACCATTGGTTTTTAGGAATGTATTTGTTTAATTGTTTTTCGGTTTCTAAGGGAGTTTTTGCATTTTTAGTTAATCCAATTCGGTTGGAAACCCTAAAAACATGGGTGTCGACAGCAATTGCAGGAATGTCGAATACGATGGAAGCAACTACATTTGCTGTTTTTCGTCCAACGCCTGGAAGGTTTTGCAATTCATCAATAGTGTCGGGTATTTGTCCGTTATATTCATTTACAACCATTTTAGCCATGCCCGAAATGTTTTTTGCTTTATTGTTTGGATAAGAACACGATTTTATAAGATCAAATATTTCAGAAATTTCGGCTTTAGCCAAATCTTCAACCGTTGGAAATTTTTCAAAAAAAGGAGGGGTGATAATATTTACCCTTTTGTCGGTGCATTGTGCCGATAATATCACGGCAACAATTAATTCGTATGGACTTAAATAGTTTAATTCAGATTTTGCATCAGGCTGATTTTCTTCAAAATAGTGAATGATGTGTACGAATTTTTCGCTTAGTTTTTTCGACATTGGAATTTGTTTTTACAAAGCTACAAATATTTGTCATTCCAAATATTTTGAAAGTTTAGATTTCAAAAAAATGGTTGAAACGTAATTTTGGAAATGGCATTTGTGAAATTAACATTTCCGTTAGTTATTCATTGGTAACAAAAGTCCACTCCAAGTCTTCAGTTTCCTGAAGATATAACATAAAATGAATACTCAATCTTTCACCTAATTTTTTTATCTTTGCAGTTCAATCAA
>CAZFPO010000177.1:0-3782 GCA_964521105.1 uncultured Lentimicrobiaceae bacterium
CTTTCTCCGATAATGCATAAAAATGCAAAGAATCAATTTTTAATGCTTCATCATACTTTTCAATAGCTGCTCGATAATTTCCCCTATCGTGATACTCAATTCCTTCATCGATGAGTTTGTAAACTGCAGGATTCTTTTGTCCAAAAAGAAAACTGAAAAATAAAATACATAATCCAGTTAAAATCAATCGTTTCATTTCATTTTTTATTCGTTAAAAAACTTACTATTTGCAAATATATTACATTTTACAAAATATCCAAATTTATTAAATGAATATTTTCATTAAAAAAGTTGAAATGAAAATAAAGTAAACACCCTCGTTAGTGACAACACCAACAAGAAGATAATTAAAACATAAGGTCATTAGACCGTTTTTATACTTCATTTCAATTACTTTTACAACACAAATGGGAATGATTGATTTTCACTATTTAGTGCTCTAATACTAATGCTATCTTTCAAATAATCAATCAAATAAACAATATTTCTTTCCTTAAAGTAATATATTCTATAAAAGTTAGAATTGTCCAAAAGCAATTCATCCGACATAACTTTTAATGATTTGGCATTTCTAAATGAAGATTTATAATATCTTGTATTCTCTTCAATGTATTTTACATCATTTTGATTAACCCCTCTTTCATATGGAATAACAAAGCTCAATTTTGACAAATTTGAAAAAAAACCATGAATAAATATTTGCTCAAAAGCATACATTAACTTCTTTTTCCCATTCTTAAATACATTTATAGCATAATTTATATCATTATTTAATGATACCAGAGTACACTTACACGTTGAATCTCCAGCAATACTAGAAGTTTCGTAAATTGGTATTAACACACAATTCAATGAATCATGACAAATTACTACCTCAGAATAAAGATGATCGTCAGATGGAACATAAAAATCAAATGTTATATCAATTTCGGGATAATAGACACTTTTAAGCAATGATAATTCAGGCCATTTATAATTTCTGAAACTTTTAAAATCTGAATAAAATGGTCTAATTGAGTCAGTTACAAATTCAAATATCAATGAATCTATTTTTGCTTCTATATTAATAGAATTATCTTTACCTTTCCTATTACAAGATAGAAAAAACATAACAACTCCAACGATAAATAAAACTTGTTTTCTCATGATTAATATTTCAAATAATACTTAGCAAATATAATTAAATTTACAATATGTAAAAAAATCACTTAAAAAAAAGATGAGATGAAAATTGAGTAAACACCCTAGAAGGTGACAACACCAACAAGTACATAAATCATTTATTTATTAGAAGAGCGTAAAAATTCCCTAGTAAGTTTCAAGCACATTTCGGGTTGATATGAAAACACCGAATGACCCGACTCTGGAATGACTATTAATTTTATGTTTTTAAACACATTCAAATAATCGGCTATACAACCCCATTGAATCGGGTCACTTTCGCCCAAAAGTATCAAAACAGGTGTGTTTAACTTCTTCAAAAAATTTCTTTTATCTTTCCCTGTATCAATATATAAACCAGTTCTGAAATGAGAATAACCTCCACTACCCCCTTCATAATTGGGTGAACCAGCAAGGTTTAAACTTTTATTTTTTTGCTTGGACTTGTTGGTCATAAAACAATCCAACAAACTATCAATTTCATTATCAGTAGCTATTTTAATTCCAAAACCACAATAATTAATTATCTTATTAAATCTTTTAAATGCCGAAGAGTCAAGATAATCGTAAGCAAAATACCTAGTAGACTCCCTATTTTTCAACTTCACACTATCTGGTAAAGGGATAAAAAGATCTTTATAATTCTTTGGAATTAATCCTCCAGGTCCAGAAAAAATTAGTTTATCTACCTTTTCAGGATGTTCTGCTAAATACAAAGGTGCCAACGACGCCCCCCAGGAATGCCCTATGAAAATAACCTTCGAAGCTCCTATTAAATTAATAATTGCTTCCAAATCTCGAAGATGTCTTTTAACAGTATACGCTCTAATGTTATGAAGTCTGGCGGATTTTCCACTTCCAATTTGGTCGTATAAATACACATCATATCCATCATCAGCAAGTTTACTAAAAACCGAAATGTCATTATAAGTCACAAATCCTCCTGGACCTCCATGAAGATAAATAATTGGAGTAGTATTTCGAGGTTCTTGACCTTTAAAAAAATAATATGAAATTTTAGATCCAGTTGATAAATTCCAAAATTGATTGGTGTATGAAGTTTTTGTAATTTGAATTTCACCATATAATTGCCCATAGAAGCAAATCAATATTAATGAAATTAGTATCTTTTTTAGCTGAAAATTGTTTTCCATTAATGATTATTATGTTTTTTGGTTTCCAAAATCATGAGATAGAATTTCAGTATATACTCCTTGTTGGTAACAATACCAACAAGGGCATGAATTAGCACTGACCACCAAAAAATTATTCCTCAGGCATAAACATCGGATCCCAAGGTGGTAATTTAATGGCTGGTTGGCTTAGTATTTTTTGAATATCTTCGGGAACAAACGATTTATGAACCACCAAACGGAAAAAATATTCACTAAACCAAGCATCTGTCATAATCAATTGACCATTAAATCCATACGATGAACCCCACGAATTTTCAATCAACCATTTGGTCGGGTTTCCATTTGCATCAATGTCAACGCCAATCAGATTCATGGCGTGTGATGAACCACTGTCGTACGTTTTTATACGTTGTACTTTGTTCATCGGGAATTTTGTTTGAAACAAGTCCTCATAATTGTAATTGTTCAAATCTAACGTTCCGTTTTCTTTCATCAAAAACTTACCCACATCGCACGAAAAATACATGGCATTATTTGCTTTAATTGAAGCTATTGCCATTTTTTTAAGCACATCAACCGACACGTTTATGTATTTCCAATTATTGCCGTCTGCCATATTTCGGTCGTACTCAATTTCGTACACTTTATTGTATTCACGAGTAGGATCATTCATAAACATAATGTATTCCTTCATATCTACTCCTAGCATTTCTTTATAAAAACTTAAAGGAGTGTAGGTTTTCAATTCTGAAATTTTATCCTCTTTATCGGTATAACGCCATGTGAATGTTTCGGGCGGTGTTCCAAAAGAGATTGAAAGAATTTTGTAAACTTCGCCTAACATTTCTAATTTTCGAGCATTTATGACATCGGCTTTTTTACCACTTGAAGCCATGTCTCTAATTTCAAGACCAAATTCACGAAGTTTTGTAGTCAAAATTGATGAAATTTTGCGAGTATTATCGGTTTGTTCGGTTTCGGGCATCACTGACTTAGGAACCACGCCATATTTTGATACAATATCGGCAAAAGTAGTCCACTGGCCACCGTCACCAATAGGATTTTTAAACGCCCATTCTACCGTTTTATCGTCCATGGGTTTTGAAGCGGTGGCAATAATAATTTCCAGAAAAAGATTCGATTTTTCGAGTTGATCCCAAAAGAAACAATAGTTTTGAGAAAACTCAAATTCCGAAATATTTAATTTATCCATCACTCTGGGACGAATAAAGTTCAAACCGGCAAACAACCAGCAACGACCCGATGATTTTTGGTCGGAAATGCTTTTAGTTTTCACTTTATGGCTAAAATAGTTGTCGGTTTTCCCAACATTTTCGCGGTTTACAACCAGTTTTGCAATTCCATTTGTAGTTACCGCATTTTGACTCATTTTAAACGAGGCATTTTGCGTAACGGACGACTTAATTTTAGATAAATCAGAAGGAGTTAAACCTTTAAATTGTTGGGCAAACGAAATTTGTAAAA
>CAZFPO010000178.1:0-3543 GCA_964521105.1 uncultured Lentimicrobiaceae bacterium
CGAAATTAGTTTATTAACCAATGGTTTTAATACTTTTGCCGAATATTGCAAACTTTTATTTTTTCCTTATCCTTTAAGATTTTATTATGGTTATGCAACCATAGATATCGTTTCATTATTTGATCCAATGGTTTGGATTGGTTTTGTATTGCTTTTTACCACACTATTGTCGGGAATAGTAGCTTACTTTAATAAAAAAAATTATGGATATGGCTTTTTAATATTATTAATTGGGATAATTCCTTTTTTAAATTTTAAATGGATTGTTCCTGGAATTATTGCTGAACGATTGGTTTACCTTGCTTCTATAGGTTTTTCGATTGCTATTGTCGATTTACTTTACCAATTTTCCGAATCTAAATTTTCGTTTATTAAACCCAAGCAAATTCACTTTTTAATTGGAATTATAATAGTTGTTTTTTCCTATATGACAATTCAGCGAAATAAAGCATGGAGTAACCCTCAAACGCTATTTGAAACAGATTTACCCCATTTAAGTAATTCGGTTAAAGCAAACGATTTATATGCAGCTTGGTTACTGCGTTCTGCTCAAGAGTTAATGGCTAAAAATGCCCCAGTTCAACAAATTAAATCAAAACTTGATCTTTCATTATTTCACTTTAAACGAACCGTTCAAATTTACCCTAAACATTTGGAAGGCTGGAATAATGTTGGGATTATGTACACTAAATTTTTTAATAATCCGGATGAAGCTCTATTTTATTTTAACAAAGCTATAAGCTACGATTCAAGCTATATTAATCCATATATTAACATTGGTGCAATTGAAATTATTCGTAAAAATTACCAAAATGCGTTGAATACATATCGAAAGATTTTAAAATATGATTCCTTGAATACTAGTGCATATAATGGCATTGTTCAATCTTATTATGGTTTAAAAGATACTATTGAAGCCAATAATTGGAATGTAAAAGTTTTGAACGACCTTAATTCTCCTGATATGTATTATGCAAACAAAGGAAGTTATTACCTTCAAAATTATGACACAATAAATGCTGTTGTATGTTTTGAAACGGCTTTTGATTTTAATAAAAAAGATATTAATCTTTGCGTTTTTTTAGGCAAATATTATTCATCTAAACAAAACAATAGCAAAGCTAATTATTATCATGATATGGCAACTCGAATTAGAAACTCAAATATTAAATGATTATGAAATGGTATTTAAGTTTTGAAAAAGCAATTAAAGAAAAACCATATTCAACCTGGATTATTTTGGGTGTTATTATCACGATAACATGGCTTGTATATAGTCCAGCAACAAAATATGGCTTTATTACAAATTGGGACGATAACATAAATGTTACACAAAACAAATACATATCTGAATTTTCATATAAAAGCATTAGCACTCTATTTAATAAGAATGAACCTATACCTGAACCTAGGTTAGTTTGGTTTTCGTACATGATTGATTATCATTTTTTCAAGCTTAATGCCAATGGATATCATATGCATAGTTTATGGTGGCATCTTTTTAACATTTTAATTGTATTTTTATTAGCTCAAAGCCTATTTAAAAATAGGCTTTCGGCACTTTTAGTCGCTACCGTTTTTGCTTTTCATCCAATGAGTGTCGAAGCTGTAGTTTGGATTACTGGACGTAAGGATTTAATGTTTACTGCATTTTACCTCCTTGCGATGTTCGTATATATTAAATGGAATTCTAAAAGCAATCATCCATTTGCATTTTTAATAATAATAGGATTGTCATATCTATCTTCATTATCAAAAATTCAGTCTATTACTTTTCCATTAAGTTTGATATTAATTGATTGGTATCTAAACCGAGACATTAAACCAATGCTATTGATTGAAAAAATTGTTATTATATGGCTTTTATGGATTAATCCGAGTCATCTGAATTTTCTGACAGCCATAATTATATACCCAATTTCATATTACTTGAATGCCTACGTTAAATCACAAAAATCAAATATTTATGTAACTATTGGTTTATTGGCTAGTTTCCTAATAATTTCCACACAAGTTTATGATTCATTTATAGTTGCAATTTCTATAAGTTTATTGATTGCTTCTAATTTTTTTGGAAGATTTCAAACACAACAATACTCAATTAAAATTTCCAAAAGGATGCTGGCTATTGTTGGCATTTTATTTTCCGCTTCATTAATTTGGTTTTTGTTAGTCAGCGATACTCTTATGGCTTACCAATTTTCTCGTGGATTAGAATTTCAAAAATTTGGTTTTATCGATCGAATATTCATGGCAGCATACAGTTTATCACATTATATTATAAAATTTTTCATTCCATTTGGGCATTCTTTAATTCAGCCTTATCCATTAAAAATTGATGGGCTTCTTCCAACTTCATACTATTTAAGTCCTTTGTTTTTAGTATTTTTATTTGGATTTGTTTTTTATTTTTTAAAGAAAAAGAGAGATACATTTAGGGAGATTGTTTTCTTTATTCTTTTGTTCCTTATAGCAATATCCCCTGTATTACATCTAATTCCAATTCATGGACATTTAATAACCGCCGACAGATACTCGTATATGAGTTTTTTTGCATTAAGTTGTTTACTCATTTATTTGGTGAATAATGTTATAAAATTCAAACATTCATTTTTGCTATTTTCAATTATTTCCTTATCTTTCATTTCCATTATTAGCATCCGAATACCGCTTTGGAAAAATGAAAAAGTATTGTTTGATCAAGTGATACAAAAGCATCCTGATTTTGCATTAGCGTACAACAATAGAGGCTTTTGGTATTACAATAGAGGTAATCTAAACGAAGCAGAAAAAGATTTTGTAAAAGCAGTAGAATTTGATACTTCTAGCAAAGAAAGTTTTTACAATCTTTCTTTAATTTATGTTAAGCAAAACAATATTTTCAAAGCCATTGAAACTTTAAACCAAATTGACACCATAGAAACATACGTTGATGGTTTGTATTTGCGTGCATATTGCTTAAAAAAGACAGAACAACTATACGCAGCTTTACAAGACTTTAACACACTCATAAAGTTAGAACCAACTCACTTTTATGGATTATACAACAGAGGTGTAATATACTATTTAATGGGAGATTACAGAAAATCAATAAACGATTATAAAAGTGCTCTTGTAATTCAACCCAATTTTCATCAAGCTTATGACGCAATAGGTAATTCGTATTTGATGAGTGAAAATTATGATTCATCATTAATATGCTACAATAAAGCGATTAGTATGGAGTCGAACATTGCCGAATATTATATAAATAAAGCAGAATGTTTGATAAGAATGGGTAAAATATCTGAAGCATGTTTACCCTTAAACGAGGCGTTAAAACGAAATCATCCACGAGCAAGTGAGTTATTACGAACTTTTTGCAAATAAAATTAAAAAAAAGTTTGTTACTTTCAATTTATTGTTTACTTTTGCAATCTCATTTACAGAAATGAGAAACAATTACAAGATAGTTCTTATACATATTAGGCGAAGAAAGTAGTTTTGAAAGTTAAATTTTTGACTACTTTGTGATGAAGATATTAGTTCAGGAGAGATGGGTGA
>CAZFPO010000179.1:0-3533 GCA_964521105.1 uncultured Lentimicrobiaceae bacterium
GTTTATAAAATAAAATGGGATAAGCAATCATTTGTCCAATTAAACCAATGTATACTCCTAAACGAAAAACCCATATAATGAATATCCAATTAAATGCTTTATTAGGGTTCCCAAATCCATAATTAATAAATTCAAATTTTTCATTTGAAGACATAAGTAAATATGGAATTAGTAATAACGAAATGGTGATAGTAGGAATAAAATGAACAAAAATATTTTTATTGGAAGTAGATTTAATTTGAGTAATTGAATCTATATAAAGATAAAAAGTTGGTAGGACTAAAAATGTTATAGGTAAAGTGAAATAAAATACGTTTGAAATAGCATCTATATTTTCATAGTAATATACAAATGAAATCAAAAAGAATAAGAAAATGGACAATTTGTAAAAAGCCATATATAAGTAATGACTTTTTTTGCTTGAAGTAAACAACGCGATAAAAATCACAAAAAAAAGCAAGCCTTGATGAGCAGGAACTAATGAAAGAATTTTATCAAATTGTTCTATAAAAACGTCCATAATAATTGTTTAATATCCTCTTGATTTTCCAGTTATTTTTTCAATTTCAATATCTAAAACTACCACGTTGTTAACTGCTGGGTCGTTATATTTGAATTGGTCTTTGCCCGAATATTTTTTCATGACAAGGTTTAAAATTCTGATTTTGTCGTTATTGTTTTCAATTTTTTTAGTTTTTCCCCAAACTAACACGCTTTTATATAACATTCCCCAACTGCATGCAACATCTTCGTGCTGACGATAAATTTTATGTTCGCAACTAAAAGCAACACAAATTTTGTTGTTTTTTTGTAAAATTCGCTCTTTTTCACCACCAGGCCCCGAGTGAATATACAAGTGATTTTCCTCTATTGCGAAATTAAATGGTAAAACATAAGGGTTGGTGTCGTCAACCATTCCTACATAACAAACATCGCATTGATGGATAATGTTATAAAGTTCTTTTTTGTCGTTAATAAATTTACTATTCATAGTTTTTGTTATTCAATTGGTTTATTTTGAACAATTTTAATTTTCCCAAAAGCATCTAAAATGGCTGTAATTATCGATAATATAATACTAAATGCAATAGCGGGCAAAAAACCATCGACTTTAAAACTTTCGATAAATTCGCTAGCTAAAAGTATAATTAATGCATTTATTACTATCAGAAATAATCCAAAGGTATAGAATGTAACCTTTATGGTTAAAAGTATTAAAATGGGCTTAAGAAATGAATTTAGAAAAGATAATACGAAGGCAATCAGAATTGAATTAATATATTTAGGTTCGCCTATAGATACACCTGGAAGAAGCCATGAAGTTATTAAAACAGCAAACGATGATACGATGATTTTTATAAAGAAAAGTTTTATTTTTTGACGTTTTACGTTTGCCATAAATAATAATTTATTTGGCTAAAGTACGATTTTTTTTAATTTTATCCAAAATCGCATTTGATTTTGATTGTGGATTGGGCGAAAACATCTCTGAATTGATTAATTTAAAAAAAAATCAAATTGTTTTGATATGAATAACAAATATTTATTACTTTTAGCCAATAATTTAACCCTTAAATTTATAATTATGAAAAAAATTAATCTTTTTTTAGGTGTTATTGCATTAATGATTTGCACTAACATTTCGTTTGGACAAACTCAGCCCCCTAATGGAGGTTTTGAAGATTGGACAAATACCACGACTGCAACAAATTGGACATCTTCGGTGAATGTTCTTACACAAATTGATTTTTTAACTAAAAGTGAAGATTTTCACGGTGGTTCTTTTGCCGGAAAAATTCAAACTCAAAGTGTATTTGGTACATATACTGTTCCTGGCGTTTGCACTTATGGTAGTATTAACGTTGACATGGGTTCTGCATCAGCAAAAATTGTTGGAGGTATTGCGTATACCGAACGTCCTTCAAAAATTAAAGGATGGTATAAATATTCTCCTGCTGGTCCCGATTCTATGATTGTTTATTGTATTTTAACGTTGAAAAATATTGGCACAGGGCTTAACGATACAATTGGTGCTGCATTTTTTACTAATTCTGCTGCAACTAGTACTTATCAACAATTTGTAGCTGATTTTGAATATTATTCTACTCATAATCCCGACACCATGAATGTTCTTATCATGTCATCTGGTTATACGGGTGTTGCTGGATCAAATGTTATAATTGATGATTTAATGTTTGACTATTCTACAAGTATAAGCGATAACGAAACCCTCGATTTCTATGCTTATCCTAATCCTTCAAATGGGGTTTTTAATGTAAATTTAGCAAAAAACGAAACTACCACTTTTAAAGTTTATAATTCCTTGGGACAAATGGTTTATCAAAACATTAGTAATGACATTGTTAATACTATTGATTTAAGCCAGTTTGTGAAAGGACTTTATTTGCTCGAAGTTAGTAACGGTAAAACGGTTAAAACTAAAAAGTTGACTTTGAAATAGTCGTGTCGATTTTACTAAATAAAAAAATGGGCTAAATGCCCATTTTTTTATTTCTATATCGTAAACGAATCTATTAAATCTTGAAAAGCCTGCTTATAGTTACTTCCAATGGTGATTTTTTCATTTTTAATTTCCACCATATTTCCTTCTATGCTTTTTATTTTATGAATATTTACAATAAATGATTTGTGCATTCTAACAAAAGCATTGGTGGGTAGTTGAGTTTCAATTTTTTTCATCGATAAATACGTAACCAGTGTTTGTTCTTTAGTATGAACTTTAATGTAATCGCCCAACGCTTCGATATAGTATATGTCTTCGATGTTCACTTTATAACTCTTTTTATTTGATTTGATAAAGATGAATTTAGCGTGTTCGGAGCTGTTGGTTGATTGAGTTTCAATAATTTTTTCAACAACAATAGTTTTTGACTCTTTTTCTTTTAATCGTTCTTGAACTTTTTGAAAGGCTTTAAAAAATCGTTCAAAAGGAAAAGGTTTTTTTAAGTAATCAATTACATCGAGCTCATATCCCTCGATAGCGTATTCGGAGTACGCCGTAGTGATTATTACTAAGGGGGCTTTATTAAGGTTTTTTAAAAAAGTAATTCCTGTCATTTTAGGCATATTGATGTCTAAAAACATTAAATCAATGTCGTTATTATTTAATGCTTCTTGTGCTTCAATAGCATTACTGCATTTAGCAATTATTTCGATGGAAGGAATGTCTTCGGCATATTTTTCAATTACTCGTTGTGCAAGTGGCTCATCATCAACAATTATCGCTTTTATTTTAATACTCATAAACAATTGATATTTAATTTTATAAGAAATATGTTCTGTTTTTTTATGATTTCAAGTTCATAACATTTAGGATAAAGTAGTTCGAGTCGTTTTTTGACATTTTCGAGCCCTATCCCCGAATAGGGATTATTTTCCTGAATAGTATCAGTATCCTTCGAGTTTTCGAGAACAAAGCTGATGGATTTTTCGGAAATTTGCTTTAACGATACATTTATAAACGAACCATCAGATTTTGAGGAATGTTTAAACGCATTTTCTAAAAAATTAAT
>CAZFPO010000180.1:0-3522 GCA_964521105.1 uncultured Lentimicrobiaceae bacterium
GGGTTAATGTGCTAACGGGTTAATGATTCACATGCTTTTTGCTTGTAGAGATAATTGCTGAAAGTAATTTTTGAATTTCATTTAATTGCATCAATAAATTTTCATCAAAAGGATAAGAATTCGAATGTTTGCAAAGCAATAGCCAAAATTCGGTCTCCTCGTCCTCTTTTGCTGCAATTTTTAATTTATGTACAAAGTCTGCTTTGCTTTCTGCGCCTTGTGATTCCCTAATATTTGCGCCAATAGATGTACCTGATTTCAACAGTTGCTTTGCGATAACGTACTTTCTTTCATTTTCCAACAACTCCGAAAACTCAATAATTGCTAATGCAAACTCAAAACTTTTGTTTAAAATAAAATTCTTATTATCCATATTTTATTGTATTAATTGGCAAATTAGCAAATTGATTAATTGGCACATTTAATTGTGTGATAAAACTTTTCAAAGGAGTAAAAAATCTCATCCCTTACCCTTCGGTACTCGCTCCAAATAAACTCATCTGTTCCGGTAGCAAAAGTAGGATCATCAAAGCCAATATTAATCCGATGTTTTACTTTACCGATAAAAGCAGGACAAGTTTCGTTGGCTCCGCCACAAACTGTGATTACATAATCCCACTCCTCTCCAATATATAAATCTACTGAATCGGAGGTATGATGACTAATATCGACACCCACTTCTTTCATTACTTCTACGGCTTTGGGATTGAGTTTTCCAGTGGCTTCTGTTCCTGCCGAACGCACGGTTAGATTTGAATCGAACGACTGTAAAATTCCATGAGCCATCTGGCTTCGGCAAGAGTTTCCAGTACACAATATTAATATTTTCATAATTTTTTAGCAACAAGTTGAACCCGAAGAAGTTGAAGAACAATCGCACGTTGGTTCGGTACCGCGAATAAGTCCATTAATTACTCCTGCCGCACAGCCAACGCCAGTTCGAACACTGATTGCATTTTCGGGACAGTTTTTTTGACACGCTCCACATTCCATACACCAATCTTTGTTTACAATAAACGCTTTTCGGTCGGTAATTGTAAATACTTCATGTGGACAAACAATGGTACACATTCTGCAACCAACACATTTTTCTTGGTCCAACTTAAGTGTAACAACATTTTTAAGATAAACTTGTCTTTTCATAGTGGTTAAATAAAAAGTGAAACAATCCATCCGATGCATCCAATAATTGCGGCAATTATTTGTGTGGGCAAGGCAATTTTCATCTCCTTTTGAACTCCCGAAAGCGAAGTATAGGTTGAAGTTCCTGTAAAATTCATGGCTAAAAATGATGAAATTGAATTCATTATTAAAAACCAAGAAATCATTTCGATGTAATTATTACCCGAAAATTGAAAATATGCCACAATTGAAAAGAAAATCGACCCACTCACTAGCCCTTTCAGCGAAAAACCTCTAAATGGAATCCAAGGTAAAAAAGCTGGAGTAATGACACATCCGGCAAAATAAGCCGTAAATAAATTTAAAATTGCTACTCCCCCATTTTTCCAAGCCAAATCTACCGAATACCCGTTCGAATTTAATCCTGAAATAATAAAAAAAAGTGCTGGAATCAATAATAAATAATACTTGCCATACGTGAGTTCAACCGGAATTAATTTCAGTCTGTCCACCATTTTGAAATTGACTTTTCGCATTTCGGGACTTGCTTTAAAATTTTGTCTTACAAACGCTTTAATATCCGAAGCCACGACTGGTCCGTATATGACATTAAAACCAGTTTTTGCTTTTACTTCATGTGCCGAAACGCCAACTGCACCCAATTGTGGCACAATTACTTTGCGATGATTTACTAATTTGCTCAATTCGTGAACATTTATTCGGTAAGCCAACTCTTTTGTTCCAAAAGTTCCTTTTCCGGCGGCACACCAAACATTTATACCTTTCGAATCGAGGATTAAAACCCAAGCATTCATTCCGTCCAAAGCCCTTCGTAAATGATCAAAACTAAGTTTGTAATTTCCGGTAACAAATACATTTGAGTTTTCATCCGGATTTCCAACCGCATACAAACCTTGTTTTACCCTGTAATTCATTCGTCCAATCGACCAGCGAATTTTGATGGTACTCCATACATCTTTAAACACCCATTTGGTAGAAATTTGTCGTACAATCCCGACAGGAGTTTCTAATTTACCGATGATATAATGATTTTTCATTGATTATTATTGAATTTCGTTGCAATTTTACTGCGGATTTACATTTAATTGTTTTTAAACTACATTGTTATAAGAAAATAGAAACCTAAAACAATCATCGTGATTCCGCCCAAATATTTTAGAACTGTTCCGATTTTAGAAATTGATTTTGACATTTTTCCAATACCAAGTCCTACTCCAACCATCGAAGCCGCTAGTGTCATTCCATATCCTAACGCAAAAGTCAGAAGCATCAATACTCCCCAAAATACACTTCCTTTAACAAAAGAAGCTGCTAAAACAATCGGGAAAAACGGATTACAACACATACTACTTGCCGAAGCGAATCCACCAATTGAAATTCCAAAAATCATAGCCGACAAAATGCCTCCCGAATTACTTTTTTGTTTAAAAGTTATTCCGGGGATTTTAATTGGCACAAGATCCATTGAATAAAGTCCAAAGAAAATGGAAATTAAACCAGCAAATATTTTCCAATAATTCCCAAAAGAATTATTTATTATCTGACTTGCATAGCCGATTATTGCACCAAAAATCATCATTGTGATAACCGTTCCCAATAAAAAATACAAACCCGACAACCATATTGTTTTGCTTTTAGCTCCTGATCCTATGGTGCCAGTATAACCCGCTAAAATTCCAATTATTGCAAAATTGCAAGCACAGGTGAAAACACTGATTACACCCATAAGGAAAACAGCCATTAAAACTGAAACACCTGATTGTCCCGAATTTAAAACATCATTAATCCATGTTTCCATAAAATTATTCTTCGGATTCGCTACATGATGAATTGCCAGGACAACATGGCTTTGCTGTGGTGTCGCCATTCGCACACTTTGTAGTATCGGTTTGACAAGGGCTAGTTTTACTTTCGGGCTTATCTTCGCCCAAAAATTTATAACCAATAATTGCTATCGCAGCGATAAAAACCAATGCGAAAATAATCATTTTACATGGGCTTTTTTTACTATTTGTTGGCGTACAACATCCCGAACTGCAATCACAATTTGTGTTATTTTCTTTATTGTTTTCCATTTTAAATCATTTTAAATTTATAACTTAATTTCACAATCACATCTAAAATTACTTATTGAATTATCAAAAAAGTTATTGAATTTTTTTTTCATACAATCCAATTTTTTCATATTGAGGCAATAATGAATTTTTAGCCCATCAATATTGCCCGAGATAATACCCATTTCTTTGAGGTCTTTTAAATGCTTTGAAACTGTCGTTCTGCTGATTGGCAAAAAATCGGAAATATTTCCTGTACGGATTTCCTTTTTATCGGCAAGCAACTGAATAATAGCAATTTTTGCCGGATGAGATAAGACTTTTG
>CAZFPO010000181.1:0-3497 GCA_964521105.1 uncultured Lentimicrobiaceae bacterium
TAAAGTATATCTATAGTTGATATTAAAAATGTCCTAAGAATGGGGAGTACTTTATTATTTCTTTGGTCAGATTTTCTAAAATCGACTAGAAATATCTTTTTATTTTTAATCTGGTTTTTGTTATACTTGACAATCTTTATGATACAAAATGATTTTTTAAAAACTTGTGATAAATTAAGTATTAATGATATTGGCTTTATATATAAGACTATAAGACTTCCATTATTCGGCATTATTTATTCTCAAATTTTCAGAATAATTTTTTTATTAAAGTATCATTATGAACCAAATGTATACGGTAGCAGCGACAAAATCTTCTTTTCGATAATAAGCAAACAAACAAAATACAAAGAAGATTATATTTGGTTTTTAATAGGTAGATATATAGTTTTTATTACAATTATTTTTATTAATTACTTGTGTTAACATTTAGCTTTAGCCATTGTCTGTTAGCTGTTTCAAAGATTCTTAAAGCAATATTTTATAACTACTTTTTCTGCTTTCGGTGTTGTTTTTTTCTACTGTCGGTGTTTTCACCGACATAGTATATTCATTTGATTATCTGTAATAATAAACATAAAGTTTGCCTTGTTGGTGACAACACCAACAAGGCTTCAGTGCCAACATCAACAATGACATAAATTTTTCAGGTGCATAGCACCGTACTATCGAATAATAATCACAATTAAATTTGATACAACCCTTAATCATCAGAGTCCTCTGTGAGAGACTCTGATAGTGATAAAAATCTTGTTTTAATTATTGCTTGAAGAATTTCTTAGATTGTAAGAGTGCTAAAATACTAAAAATGAGAAATAAGCATAATGGGAAAATAAATTTAAACCGAAAGGCCCAATTGTTTTCAGAATATAAATAAAGATTGTAATAAATTAATATGTGTTGGACAATTTTTACTATTAATAATGTAATGCTTATCATTATCAATACTTTGTTTTTTCTGATTTGAATAATTGAAATAACAATCAAATAAATTAAACCAGCTAAAGTAGAAATGTCAATTATTTTACTCCAAAGGCCGCTGTGATTAAAACCTTCAAACAGAAAATGCATCATAAAGCCTTCATTATCTTTGGTTTCTACAAAAATAAATAAAAAAGATATTATGCTTATCCACAAAGAGAAACGGAAAATTAGAATGTTTTTATTAACTCTTGCAATCGACATCTTTAAAATTATTTCTGTTTTAATGTTATATCACCTAAATAATGACAACACCAACATGGGCATCTTCTTTTACATCGCTTTTTCCAAAATCTTTCTACTTACATCCAAAGTGATATCGTGAGATTCGGATAGAGCGGTTAATCCATGAGCTTTTAACTGATCGACAATTAGTGGGATTTCATCTGCGGTAACGCCATATTCCGAAAGATGGGTTTTTATACCAAGACTTTCGAAAAAAGTTCTGGTTTTTTGAATTGCCAAATCAATTTTTTCCTCTTCGTTGACCTTTGTAATTTGCCAAACACGCTCGGCATATTGCAAGAGTTTTGCACGTTTTTGTTTTCGTTGAACGTCTAATAAAGCAGGTAAAATAATTGCCAGCGTTTGACCGTGATCAATGCCAAACTTTGCTGTCAATTCATGACCAATCATATGCGTTGCCCAATCTTGTGGAACACCCACAGCAATAATTCCGTTTAAAGCCATTGTGGCACTCCATACTAAATTCGCACGAGCATCGTAATTTTCGGGTTCGGCAATGGTTGTTGAACCAATTTCGATTAAAGTAAGTAAAATCCCTTCTGCCATTCTATCTTGAATTCTGGCATCCACCGGAAACGTGATGTATTGTTCCGTTGTGTGAACAAAAGCATCCACAATACCGTTCGCAACCTGAATTTTGGGTAGGGTAAAGGTATAAACAGGGTCTAAAATTGAAAATTTAGGATAAGTCATTGGACTCATTACCGCAAATTTTCCATGATTGTAGCTGATAACAGCTCCACTGTTCATTTCGGAACCAGTTGCGGGCAAGGTTAATACGGTGCCAAATGGAACGACTTTTTCGACAATTTGAGATGTTATGGGGTTAAATCCTAATTTTAGTAAATCATAAGCATCACCTTTATAGTAACTAGCTAAACAAATAAACTTTGTACCGTCGATGACCGAACCACCCCCAACAGCCATAATGAAATCGATGCTTTCATTACGAACTATTTCGGCTGCTTTCATTAATGTTTCATACTGTGGATTGGGTTCAATGCCACCAAATTCGATGACTTTCCGCGTGCCCATTTGTGTTTTTACCTTTTCGATTAAACCACTCTTTTTTGCACTACCACCGCCATAAGTGATTAATACTTTGGCATTAGTAGGGATATTTTTATCTATTACGTCAAGTCTGTCTTTCCCAAAGAAAATTTGGGTAGGATTATGAAAATCAAAGTTAAACATACGTATCCTTTATTTAATGTTATTTTTATAAATTATTTTTAGCGAATGAAGTTTGTTGCAACACGTTGTTCGGTAGTAGGAAAAACGACACCTGATTTTATTCCTGCTTCTTTGCATTTTAAAAACCAAGCCATATTTCGTCCTAAGGTTCGCATGGTTTGCATGCCTTCCAAATCTTTTTTAACTTCTTCGGGAGTTGTACCATGAACCATATTCCAATATTGAGACGAAATTACGGGCATTTCCGAAATAGTAAAATATTTGTTTAACTGTTCGAAAGCCGCTGTTGTTCCACCTCTGCGTGCAGAAACAATGGCTGCTGCTGGTTTTAAGTAAAACGCTTTTTTACCCGAGAGCATATTTGAAAAGAATAAGCGATCCATAAACGAAGTGATGGCTCCACTTGCAGAAGCGTAATGTACGGGTGAGCCAAATACAAAACCATCCGCATCTATAGCCAACTCCAAAAAATCATTGACAATATCTTTAATAACACAATGTTTCAACTCTCTACATTTTCGGCAAGCCAGACACCCAGATATTGGTTTTGTGCCAATATGAAATGTTTCAGTTTCAATACCTTTGGTGTTTAATGTTGTTGCAACTTCTTCTAATGCTGTATTTGTACAGCCCTTTTTATTCGGACTTCCATTAACTAATAGTACTTTCATGCTTTATGTTTTTTATTGCATAAAATTACTTTTTATTTTCCAATTTCATTAAACATACTATTTAAAAATAATAGATGAAAAACTTATTTAAAGCATCAAAATTTTGAAAATTTACAACAAATTGTAAATGAGATTGATGCTAAATTCTATCATTGTTGGTAATGCTGTTTAGATTGATTAAATTGAATTCTAAAATTTATACCAAATTGAAATATAAGATAGTCCAATAATTTTCATTACGATGAGACCTCCTTCGGCGGTTAAAACCACCACGGCTATAAAAACCTGCTTTAACGTTCAAGCCTGCCAAAGGCAGCTAAAAACTCCAATCGCAGTTAAGACTTCCTTCGGCTGTCAGGATTCCTCTCCGTCAGCCGACGGATCGGAATGACATTTTTTATGGAT
>CAZFPO010000182.1:0-3457 GCA_964521105.1 uncultured Lentimicrobiaceae bacterium
AATTTAAATAACTAAGAGAAGATTCGGGAACACCGCCTAAACTATATCCACGAGTTATCAAAAACGGAACTTCATCAACAATTTCAATTGGTTCTGTCAACCAATTTTTATAATCGGTTCCACCAAAAAAAGATGCCCCACCAATATGTGGTCGTCTGAGTATGCTGTCAGTTTTGGCTTGAAAAAGCATACGAGTTAAAATTATTATTTGGTCTTCGAACTTTTGCGATTGAGCAGTTTCTTTGAGTAATAAAAAGGCTTGCTTTTTGTCAAGCGATTGAAGATAAACAGCAATTTCAATGTATGGTTTGCATTTAAAATTTCCAGTGTTAATATCTGAACATTGAGTAATAATTTCTTCAAAATTTTTGTCATTGCTTTGACCGTAAGAGCAAATGAAGAAATTAATTAATATACAAATGGAGGTTATTGACTTCATGTTTTTTTTATTATTCAACAAATATCAAGAAAATTATCTCTTTTTAATATCACATTTTTGAACATAACAACTTTTTTGGTTTAAATTAATTTCAAAATCATCTAAAACCATTTTTAAAATCATTTCAGAGTCCATTTTATAATCAATTATATAGTTATAATCCAGAGTATATTTAAATTTGCCTATTCCGCCTCCTGAAGCTGTTATTGGATTCTCCATGATGTTTGAAACCATTGTGTAATTTTGCGACACATCAAAAAAGGCAATATTATCTTTAATATTAACCAGTTTGTATGTTGACGTAATAACCATGTTTAACGTTTTATTTGCAATAGGCAAACTAATTGGCATTTCTTGATTGAAAGCATCACCTACTTTCATATTTTTTTCAGGAAAAGTAAATTGAGAAAAAAGCGATTGAACCGTTTGAAGAATTACTTTTTTAAAACTCTCGTCTAAATCGGGTAAATACACCGAATCGAGATTCATTTTTGAATTATTAGCCATTCCATATATTGTAGTTCCATTGGGAATTAAGCTTGTGCCATCACTTTTCAGAGAGGAAATGTATTCAATCTCAACCGAAAACGTTTCATCTTTTTGCTTTTTTCCTGTTCGCATTACAATTTCTATTACTGTACTATCTGCTGAAATTGTAGGATTTTCAATTCCTTTTTCTTTTAAACTTTCCAAAAAGTCTGGTTTACCAACATACACCATCGTACCGTGATTAACTTGTGTAACAGTTTGTTTATAAATAGTTTGTGGTGTATAATAAGTTTTGAGCACCATGCTTTTTTGAGCAAATACTAAAATTGAAATCTGAGATAAAATAATTAGAGTAAATAGTTTTAATTTCATAAAGCTTGATTTATAGATTTTATTGGAATAAAAATTTCTTCTTCAGAATCGGGTGAATCGTTTTTGTATTTTTCGCCCATGATGGCATAATGAGGACGATCGTCGATGTTGTAACCTGACTGTGGCAGCCACGTTTGAAAGATGTATTGATACGTTTTAAATCCCTCGCTAGCTAAACCTTTATGAAGAAATATGGCATAAAGTCCTTCGGGGATGATTAACGTTTCCATATCCATAGGAATGTTTTCAAAACTTATAACTTCTACTCCAGCCCATTTCTGAAATTCAGAATTCGGATTAAATGTGTCGAAAAATTGCTGTGGATAAACTTCAATTGATAATAAATTACTATTAGCAATATTTTGTATGTTCGATTTTAAGGGCATGAAGCTTTTCCATAATTGGAAGGTTTTATTTTCGGAAAAGCTCATCATAGCAGATTTTCCAACAATATTTTTTTCACTAATAGTTTCAAATCGTAAAAACATGTGTTAAGAAGATTAAATTGTTGAATTTGAAGTGTTTGAATTAGGTATTTTATGAAGAACAAGAAAGTACAAAATGACCAAAACAGTAACCGATGCAGTTGTGATAAATGCAGTGGAAGCACCAAATTGATACCATATCAAGCCAGTAAGAGAACTTGCCAACATGGTGCAAATGCTTTGAAGTCCGGTAAATGTACCAATGGCGGTAGCCGTGTCTTTTTTGTCGGTAATATTCGAAATCCAAGCTTTTGAAATCCCTTCGGTAGCAGCTGCATAAATTCCGTAAAGGAAGAAAAGAGCAAAAAAGAAATATACATTTGTATTCAAAGCCATTCCGAAATATACCGCTGCAAACACTACTAATCCTGTGATGAAAATCGTTTTTAAGCCAATTTTATCTGCTAAAATACCAATTGGAAAAGCGAAAAGTGCGTAAATAAGATTGTAGAAAATATACACTCCAATCACCATGGTGTCGTCTAAACCTGATTGTTTGGCTTTTAATAACAAAAAAACATCAGAACTGTTGAAAAGAGTGAAAATTAAAAGTCCTAACACTAATTTTCGATATTCGGCAGGACCTTGATTCCAGTATTTTAAAAAGGAAAAGAAGGAATTTGCTTGTTTGATTTTTGGCTCTGTAGTTTTTTTATCTTTCAAAAAAAGAGAAACTAGAATTGATAAAATTCCTGGGGCAAAAGCAATATAAAAAAGAGTGATGTAATCCTCGGGATTAAAATATAAATAAATCAGTGCTAAGGATGGGCCTAATACTGCTCCGAGTGTGTCCATTGAGCGATGAAACCCAAAGACTTTTCCTTTGGTTTGTGGTGTTGCTTCATCCGAAAGCATCGCATCACGAGCACCGGTACGAATTCCCTTGCCAAAACGGTCGAGGGTGCGAACAAAGAAAATCCAAAGTGGAAAAATGAAAAAAGCCATTAATGGTTTCGAAAGAGCACTAAGCCCATAACCAATTTGAACAAAAGGTGCTCGTTTTCCGGTTACATCCGAAAATTTTCCAAAATACCCCTTGCTTAGCCCGGCAGTTGCTTCGGCTATTCCTTCTAAAACACCAATTAATACAATCGAAAAACCTATGGTCTTTAAATAAATCGGCATAATTGGATACAGCATTTCACTAGCCGTATCTGTAAATAAACTAATGAGCGATAAAGTCCAAACCGTTCGGGTAATGTATTTCATTATTCCGCCTTCCAAGTAATTACATAATTCAAATCATCAATCTTTTTCACTTCATCTTCATGATGTTTTACCCATTTTCCTTGTAAATTATTTTGTGTTGATGCGAGTTCAAAATGGCACAAACAAATTCCCATGTCAATGTCGTGCAATCCTTTTGCCTCATAATTTTTATTGATTATTTTTTTGAAAAAATGAAATTCGTTTGTGTTGGTGTCAAAAAACACTCTCCACGGCTGATGATTTCCTGCCGAAGGTGCCATACGAAGCATTTCTAAAGATTCGGCATAATCCTTTGCCTCATCGCGACTTAAAGCTTGATTTATTATGTAATTAAAAAATAGTTTTTCCCATTCCTTCCTTTTTGAAGCATTGACAACAAAACGTGAAAATTTGTTTATTAGCGATTGTTTTTCGGCAGCGTAACCAAGTATTACAATGCTTGAAATTTCACAACCATCTTCAA
>CAZFPO010000183.1:0-3426 GCA_964521105.1 uncultured Lentimicrobiaceae bacterium
TGAACCCTCACCAATAGCTCAAAAAACCTATCTCGAGGAAAATTCCATATTAATAAATTCCGGAATCATTTGGAATCCGAAAAACATAACTCAAATTGGCATTTTATATAGTTTCGACAAACGAGGCGAAGGAATTAAAGTGTTTGAACCCGACGGCAGTTACAATAGCTATAACACGAATATTGTTTGGCTTAAACACAATTATTCAACTCCAAAAATAAACATCTCGTTATTGGCATTTTCAAATACCGAAACCTATTTCCGACAAAACGAAAACATTAATAATTCAGGATTGTATCAATATTATGTAACGAATTCATTTAAGGGAGACAGAGGCGTTAAACTCATTGCCAATTACCACCCTTTATTAAAAAACAATACGTTTAGCGGTGGAATCGAATTTCGTCAAGGCGATGTGGATGCTACAGATCTTTACTATACCTCTACCGACAAAATAAGTTATCAGGGAAATTTAATTTTCGCCGGACTTTTCCTTCAAGATGATTACGAAATCACAAAAAAATTAAGTGCAAAAATCGCTTTTCGATACGATTGGGCTTGGTTTAACAACGGTCGATTAAGTGTTACAGAACCTTCTCCTGTAACCCTGTTTTTGCTCCCAGTGGACACGAAATTTGAAAACAAACAATGGAATGGCTTTAGTCCGAAGCTTTCCCTTTCGTATCATGTATCGAATTCAACATTACTGTACACCTCCGTTTCTAAAGGGTTTTTACCTCCAAAAATTGAGGATATGACAAAATCAGGTAAAATCCGAAAAGGATTTAAAATGGCAAATCCAAATTTATATCCCGAGCGTTTGATGAATTACGAACTTGGAGTGAAATCTACATTATGGAAAAAAATCGAGATGGAAGCCGTTGTTTATTACAGTCATGGCAATGATTTTCAATATTTTGTGTCACAAGGCGATTCGGTTGATGTTGGTGGAGATGCCTTATTGGCTATTTTGCAAAAAACGAACATTGCAAACGTGAATATTTTCGGAACAGATCTTTTACTGAACTGGAAACCAACAAAATATTTAAATTTGATGGTGAATTATTCTTATAGTTCAAGTAAAATTGGCTCAATGAACAGCTCAAATCCTGAAGTTTTAAAACTGTCGGGAAAATATTTAGCCGAAGTTCCTGCTCATATTTTAGGAGTTTATTCTGACCTGACGATTAAAGGATTTCACTTTTCCTTATCATTCAACTACACCAGCGATCAATGGTACGATGATGAAAACATCGAAATTGTGGAAGCGTACAATCTTTTTAATGCAAAACTGTCGAAGAAAATTTCCAAAAATTTCTGGACTGCAATAAGTGTTGAAGATTTGTTTGACAATCATTACATCGACCGCAAAGGGTATCTTTCACCAGGTAGATTTATCTTGGGCGAATTGAAGTTTTTGTTTTAAATCAATTGAGACAAACTCTTCAGAGAATATATTTTCAAAGTATAAAAAAAAATGATTATTGCGATGCTTTTTTGAAACGTTTTCGTTCAATTTCGTCAAGGATTATTTTTCTTAAACGAAGCGAAGCAGGAGTAATTTCGAGTAATTCATCATTTGCAATGTACTCCATATATTCTTCTAACGAATATTTAGTGGCAGGAGCTAAGGCTACTTTATCATCAGCACCAGAAGCACGCATGTTGCTCATTTTTTTTGCTTTTACAACATTTATTACTAAATCATCGGCACGTATATGTTCGCCTACCACTTGACCAGCATAAACATGTTCCATTGGTTCAACAAAAAACTTTCCTCTATCCTGTAGTCCGTCGAGTGCATATCCGGTAACCATTCCCGATTCCATAGCGATTAAACTACCAAAACGACGACCAGTAAGTTCACCTTTCCATGGTTCAAAACCACGGAGACGGTGAGCCATTACCGCTTCACCCTCGGTGGCAGTGAGTAAACTATTTCTTAGTCCAATTAATCCGCGAGAAGGAATAGCGAATTCTAAATGGACTCTATCATTTTTTGTAACAATATTTACAATTTCACCTTTTCTAAATGAAACCGCTTCGATAACTTTTCCCGAAAATGCATCAGGGACATGAACAGTTAATAGTTCAATTGGCTCGCATTTTATTCCATCAATCATTTTGGTAATAATTTGGGGTTGACCAACTTGTACCTCATACCCTTCACGGCGCATCGTTTCGATTAAAACAGAAAGATGAAGAATACCACGCCCAAAAACCATAAATTTATCAGCCGAATTAGTTTCTACAACACGCAATGCTAGGTTTTTTTCGATCTCTTTTTCTAATCGTTCGCGAATATGGCGTGAAGTAAGTAATTTGCCTTCTTTTCCATAAAATGGCGAATTGTTAATTGTAAACAACATACTCATAGTAGGCTCGTCCACATTAATTGGAATCAGACCTACCGGATTTTCAAAATCGGCTATTGTATCTCCAATATCAAAATTTTCGGGACCTAATACAGCACAGATATCGCCAGCTTCTACTGGAGTTTTTATGCGTTCTTTTCCAAGACCTTCAAACAAATAAAGTTCTTTAATTTTTGTTTTAACTACATCACCATTACGTTTTACTAACGAGATATTCATTCCTGCTTGCAGCGTTCCACGACTTAATTTACCAACAGCAATACGTCCTACATACGAAGAATAATCTAACGAGCTAATCATCATTTGAGGAGTTCCAACTTCACATTTAGTATCAGGAATATTATCAACAATTACGTCTAAAAGATAAGTAACGTCAGAAACAGGATTACTCCATTCTTTTCCCATCCATCCTTGCTTTGCCGAGCCAAATACAACAGGGAAATCTAATTGCTCTTCGGTGGCATCTAAGCTGAACATTAAATCAAAAACTTGTTCAACTGCATCATCGGGATTACAGTTTGGTTTATCTACTTTATTGATTACCACTACTACTTTTAGATTAAGTTCTATTGCTTTTTGCAAAACAAATCGAGTTTGTGGCATTGGTCCTTCAAATGCATCAACTACCAACAAACATCCGTCAGCCATGTTTAATACACGTTCTACTTCGCCACCAAAATCGGAGTGACCTGGAGTGTCGATGATATTAATTTTGTATCCTTTATAGCGAATTGAAACATTTTTTGATAAAATAGTTATTCCACGCTCTCTTTCTAAGTCGTTGCTATCAAGAATCAAGTCGCCCATGTTTTGGTTTTCTCTAAAAAGTTTTCCTTGATACAACAATCTGTCAACTAATGTGGTTTTGCCGTGGTCAACGTGAGCAATAATTGCAATATTTTTAATTTTCGTCATAGTGAATATTTAACCGATTATAACGGTAAATTAGATTTAAGTATATAATTTTCAGTATCTTAGAATGATTAAATTTAGCTATTCTAAATACAATCGGCAAAATTAAGCATTTAAAACGGATAATAATACAATACAA
>CAZFPO010000184.1:0-3362 GCA_964521105.1 uncultured Lentimicrobiaceae bacterium
ACAATTTCGTTGTTTTCATTTTTCAAGAAAACGGTATTTGTATTTATCCCATATTGATAGCGAAAATTGCTGTAATAAAAACTCAGTTCAAATTTAAGTTTGTGGTTTTCTTCAACCTGATTGCTTACATCAAACATGCTCAATTGTTGAGGTTTTACAATTGATGAAATTTCTAAAATAATTTTTGGATTTGAATCTAAGTCATTAATTGTGAATCCATTTGCAATTACATTTGTGTTTTTTAGAAGTAATGGATGAATAAATTTAATAAAATATTCGTTTGATTTTTCAGGTGGAATTTGAATGTGAGATTTTGAAAAAAAAGGTGTTAAAGAGTTTCCATTTATCTCGTTTTCAAATTGATATATGTAGTTTTTGAGTAAAATTCGAGCAGGATTTGAGTTAAGTAATTGAGCATTTGCAATTTTTAAAACTTTGTTATCGTTTAAGATTTGCAATTCATATTTTATTCCTTCAGCCGAATAATCAAATGTGTAAAAAACATCAGGTTTTGATTCTTCAAAAAATATTTTAGCCCACAAAGATGGAATGTCTCCATTAAAAAAGTAGAGGGGTTTATCATTTATGTTTTCGTAAAACAGATTTTTGTATTGATTGATAATGTCTTTTAAATATTCTCTGATTTTTAATATTTCAGAACTATTTGTTTGATTTACAATATATTTAATGGCAAATTTTTCCCATGTATTCGCTTCTTTATCATTAACTTTTTGCCTTATATTTTCAGGTTCGAGTTTTAAGCATGTTTTTAATAACCCTTTTTCAGTTTCATCGAGTAAATTAATGTAATTATGTTTGTTTTTTGAAGTAATTAAGGTATAATCTAAACTAATTATGTCATTTTTGTATTTGACTAGAGCACATTGGGGTATAATGCCAAGGTGGTTTATAGGTGAAAGTAACCAAACGATTTTCTGAGTTTTCACGATAAATTTAGGTTCTGAGTTTTATGATAAATTTTTAGATGTTTTTTATATCATTTGCAATGTCAAATTTAGGATGTATGCTTTAAAAATATCCAGTTTAAAAGAGGATTCTTTTATAGTATTTCAAAGCAATTTAACGATATTTCAAAACTAGTGCTTTTTTTCAATCAAATACCGTTTGTTTCAAATGTCTAACAGAAACTTCTATATATTTTGGGTTGTTAAATAGACTTCGTTTCCGATCATTCCATTTTTCAAGTTGCTCAATAATTACATTTGTGTCAAATGAGTTTTTATTCGTTGTAATAAAGTCAATGGATGAGAGTAATTCGAGGGCAAAATCTGAATAAAAACCTGTCAGGAAGTCAATAGTTTTCTGTGCAATTTGTTGTAAATCAGAGTTGTTTTCAACGTGTTTTTTTACATCTTCATAACTATCAGATATTAGCATTAAAGGTTCAAATGGTTTTTTGTTCATATCGCTATAACCCATTATATAACTTCCGTTGAGAACGTTTAATACAAATCGGACTTTACCCGAATATGGTCCATAAAAATTTGGACTAAAGTCAAGGTTAAAATACTTTTTTGCTCCAAATCGTTGTAAGAAATAGCAGGTTTTTTCACTTGAAAATTCTGAAACATATTCACCATTTCTCACCAAATCAAATAAAACATAAATTAACAATGCTCTTGCATCTGTTAATTTTACCCTTTCTTTTTTTAATTGCTCTTTTATATGTTGAGATGGTTCATAAACAATAACTTCAATTTCAAGATTACCTAGTTTTTTTTCAATGATTTTTTTTACTTTTTCCCATTCTAATCCTCCATTTCCTGCTCCTAATGGGGGTATAGCAATACTCTTTATTTGTAACTCACCTATAACTCGAATCAAGTCATCCATTCCAGCATCAATAAAAGTGTATTCGGCTGGTTTTCTCCAATCTTTTTTTGTTGGAAAGTTAATTATGTATTTTTCACCAGTACTAATATTGGAATCTTTTACGACTAGTAATTTGCCAACATCAATTTCATTTTTTTTGCAGGCATCAACATAAGCTTTGTAATTATTATGAAATGCTTTTTTGAATTGTAGAGCTATCCCTTTTCCCATTACTCCAACTGTATTAACAGTATTTATTAATGCTACTGCATTGCTTTCTAAGATATTTCCAGTAATGTATTTTATCATTTGTAAAAAGTATTAATAATATAAGTCTGGAACAACTTTGATTTTATTTTCGGTTATTCCAAACGAAATTAAATTTTGTTTAGCTTGTTCATTATAACAGCCAAAACCAATTATTAGATCAGGTGTTAAATCACCTTTTACTAATAATTCAGCTTGTTTTTTTCGTTTAATGTTCAAGTTTTCACTTCCACCCCAGTATGGAGATTGAACTGCTTCCCAATCAATAATATCAGATAATTTATTGATTTGTTTTGAATCATAAAATGAAGTTAACATGTCTGTTGCATGCCCGTCAGTAAAGTAAAAGGGAATATTTGATGAAATAAGCTTGCTAAGGGAGCATTTTAAGTATATAATATGATTTGGAGGAGTAGCTGTTTCAACGAAATTTCCCCCATGTTGTGCTACATAAAGCATTGGCATTTTGACTCCAAAGTAAAAAGGAATGTAGTCGCTAAGTTTAATTGTATCAAAACTATTTTTAAGATTGATGTCTCCATTATCAATAGATACATGTTTTTTATGTCTAGTATCAATGAGGCTTATGTCTCCAATGTTTTTAAATTTATTATTTTTATTTTGAGAATCTTTATGGGTTATCCCATATTGAAGAATGTGAGGTATATTCTCAATGTGAGTAATACGGTATATTCTTACTTTATTTAGCTCCACAATTTTCAAATTCTATTTTTTTTCAAATATAAACAAATAAACCGAAAATTTGAACGTTTCATTGATTTTAAGTGTTTTTTGTTTTTTATTTAAAGAACAATCCATTTAATTAAAAAATAAAGTGTTAGAATTAGGTAATAACCATTGGGTGTGGATTCTTTACAGAGTGTATTTGTTGATTTTATATGTGAATTTTTTCTTATTCGGAAGTATTTTCAATAAGCAATAAATTTTTCAAACTATCCCATTGTTCGGGTTTAATTAGGATTTTCGGAGTATATGATTTTTTCTTTTTTAAATTCATTATTGTTTTTGAGCGTTCTTCCGAATCGGGGTGTGTGCTAAGCCAATAAAGTTGCGAGGGCAATGCATCCTCGGCTGCTAGTTTATTTAAAAAAACAGAAAAAAATGTGGGGTCAATACTTGCATTTTCCAAATATTCAACGGCTTTTGCATCGGCTTCGCGTTCGTATTTGCGACTGTATGCAGTAGATGATATTGTTTGTGCGATTTCTTTCATAAATGAGATTCCACCGTTACCGCCAATC
>CAZFPO010000185.1:0-3346 GCA_964521105.1 uncultured Lentimicrobiaceae bacterium
GGGAGTAGCTGTCATAGGATGCCATTCGCATATTGCCGTTAACTGTCCATTCGTAAGTATGGTTGCCTATGTTAGTAGGAGCGTGTGGCTGCGCTGTTCCGTATGAATAATTGTTGCTGTAAGATTTATAAACACTACCGCCTGTTTCCAATACCGTACCTTGCATCATTTTATTCGTGATATTGCCAGACGTTGAATATTCAAAATCCATTCTGAAATCGTAATTACCATTATGACTCATAATGCCATCCGATCGGGTTAATCGACTATTGTCATCATATTCATAAGTAATTTCAGCACTATACGATTGTCCATTTACGCCCCTGTCGGCTGCTTTTTCTACTTTGGTAATGTTGTTGCCATCGTCGTATGTGAACAAAATATTCTGTATCACATCACCTTGTGAATCTTTTCCTTTTACTCTTATTAAACGGCGTCGAATATTATCGTATTCGTAAAAAGTAGTAATGCCATTGGAGTATTTCATCATTATCTATAAATGTCTATTATTTATAAGGTGTAAAATCGATAACTTTTTGATTTTCTTTTATTTTACTAAAATGGTACAATCCAGTATAACAATTTCTATACACAAAAAACTCATTTATGAACATGATAAAACAAACTGTCTCGTTGAATTCATATTTAAATTCATAGACTTCTTTATTATTCTTTACCAAGTATTTACCAAGAATATAATTTATACCTTTAAAATTATATTCTTTAAGTATTTTATTATCAATATTTATATAATCATTAGGTGTGTTGAAATAACTACCAATATCATTAATTTTATAATCATATAAAGATTTCAAAAAATCATCGTAGGAAGTATAATGATTTTTATAATATCGTTGATATATTAGACTATTTAGCATAAGGTTTTCACAAAAAATGAAGCCTTTGTTGATTGGAATTATCAATAGACCACTGTATGATGTGTCAGATAAAAGTTCGATGTATTTATCTCTTTGTTTTATTCCTTCAATGCTATTTGTACAACCTGAAATATGAAAGGTTAAAAAAATAAGGATTATAAATGACTTGCATTTCATAGTTATCGAGTTTGATTATATTTTTTGATAGGTTTATTTCCATATGTTGTTCTTAGTGGTAAATTTTGATTTTTTCTAATTCTATTTTCAAATCCAACAGCTCTTATTTCAGCAGGATCTTTTGCTGTACCTCTATTTTTATCTGAAATATTTGATCCTTTAAACAAACCTTGATCGTAATCAAATGCGTGTCGCAGTTCATGACCAAGTGTTGTAGCGTTTGTTGTTTTTAAATTATTTTCTATTGGACTTTCGGTCATTGATAAAACAATATTTGACCCAGTTCTTTCCCCTTTTTCAACAGGAATATAATTACTGCCTTGAGGAAATACTTGATTATTATTATTTCCAGATTTGTCCTTCTGTATTGTATGGATTTTATCGCTAGTTTCTAATTGATTAACTACAAGTTTTGTAAATTCATCATTCGTATTTGCAATTTCATTTAAAGATTTACAAACATTTAATGCAAATTCATCTTTTCCTTTATACAATGAACCATCTTTATTATATAACTTGTGATTTTTATATTTTACAAAAACTGGCTTTTGTTCACTTGAAGATTCTAAGGCAATCCACATCTCCCGCCCATCTGGATCCACCAAAATCACCGGATTTAGTGCACAATAAGCATATGGCGATAAACTCGGATATTTATCACTCAAAGGATCCACCGATAACCAAATATTTTCAATAGCGGTGTAGAACCTAGCACCGTAATAGTACAGTCCAGTTTCTGCATCAAGTTCCTTGCTGTTAAACTTATAAGATGTTCCCCAAGTGGAGCGTTGTTCGGCAAACTGCTCTCCCGATGGCATGTACTCGATGTGGTGGATAACAACGGCATCTTTATCCGTTATTTGATTGGATGAACCGAGGTGGTCTTTGTGATAGAAATAGATGTCTTTTTCTGTATAATTGGTATAAGCACAATCGTTTAGCCAGCCAAAATTTGCTTCTACTAAAATTTTATCGTCCAAAACTTTCAAAAAAATGCTATTCATTTTCTTCTACCTTTTTATAATATTCTTCTAAAAACTCCCAATTCTCTTTATTGAACAAACTGTCTGGCATTTCGATACATAAACTATTAATATGTTTCAAATTGTATAAACCATCGATGTATTGAAAAGTCCATGAGTTAACAATTTCATCAATAATTGGCATTTGGCATTCAAAAGAAACTGGTTTGTTAAAAACAAACTCAATTTTATTTTTTAAAATTAAAAAATTCTCATCAATTTTTCCAATAACGAAAAAAGAATAATTTTTATAATAGAAAACACCAATAGGCTTTAAAGAAAATATTGAGTAATTACTCTGTTCACTTTCAACAAATAAATAATTAATAGAATCTATTTTATAAATTCTCATTATGAAAATATTATATTTTGATCTGCAATAAAAGTTTTGAAAACTAATTATAGTGTCAAGAGCTTGAAATAGTGAATTGTTTTGTATTTTAACTTGATTTATTGAATAAGAATATGTTTGTGCATTTATAACGTGCAATGAATAAATAAAAAAACAAAGCAAGAATAGACGTTTCATTTGAATATCTTTAATGTTTCCGTATTTGTTCAACAGCAGATTTAATGGCACGGCCTTTTGGAGTTAATCCCGCATTGTTGTATTCCAGATACACACCATCAGCGTCTTTACCAAAAGGAAAGTAATAAACATTAAAAAAGGCTTTTTTTCCGTTTCTATTCATTACTTGATTCGCAAACTTTTTATCGGAACCAGAAGGAATCCCTGCACCTGGATAAGGATGATTATGATTTACACCTCTTATTTTTTCTTCTTTTCCAGCAAAATAAGCAGAACCAGCCTCCAATTTCCCATTGCAACTCGTAGACAAATAACTTATTCCTTGTGCACCTTCTTGATTACCAACAAGTATTTGTGACCATTCTGCACTTGTTTTTTTTGCAAAAAACTCAAATGCTTTAGTAGAGTTATCATCACCTTGGATTTTAAAAAAATTTACTCCTATTATTGGCTTTTCTTCATCCGAATTATCTTGAAAATCAACTGAAGATTGTTCAATTACAGTACCGTATGAAAATGAAATTGAATTTCGATCACTTCTCTTTCCATTTTTAATTATATGAAAAGAGTCTTGGTTTTTGTTTTCAATTCTATTAAGCAGATTACCTGCTTCATCAAATTCCCATTCATCCCTACCATCAGGGTCGATAACATTTACCGGACGCCCACTACAATACATGTAATTACTTTGATGAGGATATTTATCACTCATTGGATCAACCGAGGCCCAAATGCTTAGG
>CAZFPO010000186.1:0-3305 GCA_964521105.1 uncultured Lentimicrobiaceae bacterium
TTATAAAAACATGAGCAATGAAAATTAACGAAAATCGGGAACAAAAGAAATATATTAAATTTGCAGAACTAATAAAAATAAGAAATGGATTTAATGCAGTAAGTAATAGATAATGGTTGTATAAAATTAGATGAAAAAAAGAAAGTAATTAATGGAAAACTCAAATATCTTAATTTATCAGACAGAAGACGGTGTTACCCAAATTGAAACCCGTTTGCAAGATGAAACCGTTTGGCTGACGCAATCGCAATTGGGCGAATTGTTTCAAAAATCAAAAGCAACAATTAGTGAGCATATTAAGCATATTTTTGAAGAAGACGAGCTTTTTGAAGATTCAGTTGTTCGGAAATTCCGAACAACTGCTTCGGATGGAAAAGTATACGAAACCAATTATTATAATCTTGATGTTATAATTTCGGTAGGATATAGAGTAAAAAGTATACAAGGCACTAAATTTCGGCAATGGGCAACGCAGCGATTAAAGGAATACATTGTAAAAGGGTTTACAATGAATGATGAACTACTGAAACAAGCTGGTGGCGGAAATTATTTTGAAGAATTATTGGCACGCATTCGCGACATTCGTTCATCTGAGAAAATATTTTGGCGAAAAGTTTTGGATATTTACGCCACAAGTATTGATTACGAACCAAGTGCCGATATTTCTGATGAGTTTTTTAAAACCGTGCAAAACAAAATGCATTGGGCGGCTCATGGACAAACGGCTGCTGAAGTTATATACTACCGTGTTGATGCTGAAAAACAAAATTTAGGTCTTACAAATTTAAAAGGCAGTAAGCCAACAAAACAAGAAACCGAAATTGCCAAAAATTATTTGAACGAAGTCGAACTAAACATGCTAAATCGTTTAGTTACCGCTTATATGGAATTAGCCGAAATACAGGCAACTAACAAAGTGCCTATGTATATGAAAAATTGGGCTGAAAGTTTAGATTTTTTTATCCGTATGGCAGGCAAAGAAGTTTTACTCACAGCTGGCACAATAAGTCACTTGCAGGCAATTGAAAAAGCCAATAGCGAATACGAAAAATATAAATCCTTGCACAAAAACGATTTGAGCCAAGTGGAAAAACATTTTATTAACCATTTAGAAAAAGAGACCAAAAAATTAGATAACCTAAATAATAAGAAAAAACAATGAGTAACTATGAACTTGCAAATGATATTGAAAAATAAAATCATTCTTATTAATCATAAAAAATTAAAAGAAAGGGTTATTTGGAATTTTTCCACCAAGTAATGGTTATCATAACTCATTGTTTATTTGTTTTATAAGAGTAAAAGGACTAAAAGATGGTTTTGAAATATGTAAAATGTTATTCATGGTTTTTTACAAATTGAAAATTATATAAATTTGAGCTTCGTGCCAAAAATGTGAGAAATTACACATTTTACGTACGAATAAATGGCAAAATCACACAAAAAAGGCATGAATGTCTTTTTTGAGACTGAAAAGATATAACAAGTTTGTATCTTAAACTTTTTAAAATCACACAAGCAGTTTTGTCTTATTCAAAATTCGTATTAACTTTTCAGTATAATCACACATAAAAAGTGGAATATTAAGTATTCCCGAAGAGTATTGCAAATTATTTAAAGAGTATCGTACAGAAATTAGAGGTTCGTATTTTAAACGATAATGTGTTAAACTTTTACTCCGTACATTCTTATTTGATTTAACTTCAATAGGGATGATATCATTTTCAAATTGCAATAAAAAATCAACTTCCGCTTCATTGCCAGATGTCCAATAACGTAAAGTTTGGTTAAATTGAGCTGTTAAACTTTGTAAAATGTAATTTTCGGAAAATGCTCCTTTAAACTCATTGAAAATCTGATTTTCATTTCCAATTATAGAAGGCTTGAGATTCGTCATCCTTCGAAGAATTCCAATATCAAGGACGTAAACTTTGAATGCAGATAAATCATCGTACGCAGATAGAGGCAATCCAGGCTTTTCACTTTTGTATACTTTATAAATCAGTCCTGCATTTTTCAACCATGATAATGCATCTTCGTATTCTCTAGCTCTTGCACCCGTTTTCACAACCTTGTAAATAAACTTTTTGTTTTCTTTCGACAGTTGAGAAGGAATGGAATCCCAGATGTAATGAATTCGTTGAATGTCGTTGTTGTTCGTATGTTTCGAAAAATCGAGTTGGTATGATTTAATGATGTTCGATAAAACTGTTTCGCATTGTTCAACTGAAAATTCGGTTAAAAGAGATGTTATTGATTTTGGCATTCCTCCCGAAATCATATATAAACGGAATTTTTCGAGTATTGTGTTGAAAAAAAGGTCTGGAATAGCATCTAGAGTCTCGATGTTTTCTAAGTATTCAAACAGTTTCGGGTCAGCCGTTTTCAAAAATTCTTTAAAACTAAGTGGATGCAAGTTTTCAAAATCAACTTTTCCAACTGGAAATGACATTCCTCTGCTCAACGAGACACCTAATAAAGAACCTGCCGTGACAATATGATATTCTGGAGCTTCTTCCGAAAAATATTTTAACGAATTTAGTGCCTCGTTACACTCTTGAATTTCGTCAAAAACAATCAACGTCCTTTCTGGCAAAATTTCTTTACCATGGACAACAGATAGGTTTTCAATAATCCTTTTGGGTTCTTTACTGATTTTAAAAAACTGCGATAACTCCGGCATTTTTTCAAAATTGAAATAAGCAGTAGAATCGTAAAATTTCTCGCCAAATTTTTTCAGCAAATATGTTTTTCCAACTTGTCTGGCACCTTGCAAAATTAAAGGATTTCTGTAGCGACTCTCTTTCCATTTTTCAAGTCGGTCAATGATATTTCTTTGTAATTCCATTTTCTGCAATTTTTTCATCATGCAAATATAATAAAAAAAATGTTTCGTGCCAAAAATGTGGGAAATTACACATTTTACGTACGAAAAAATGGCGAAATCACACAAAAAAGGCATGAATGTTTTTTTGAGATTGAAAAACTTGAATTCAGAAGTCGAGCGTTGAGACGGGAGCTTCTCGACTCCGCTCGAAGTCCGAGAAGTAGTCGAGACGGAAGATTGTGCTTCGGCTGTTCACCAACCAAGATTGAAGGGATTGACAAGATTGTTACAAGATTGATAGGATTAAAAAGATTTTCATTTTCAAAAAACACCTTTGAAATTTCAATAACAAATTACTTTTATGTCTGTAATTGTAAGAAATATAGTGTTTTATGACTACGAAGAATTTCGTTACGAAAAATTTCGTAGTGCTAAAAAGTTTTCATGAAAGGAGTTTAGGGGAAATTTTGAGTTAAAC
>CAZFPO010000187.1:0-3191 GCA_964521105.1 uncultured Lentimicrobiaceae bacterium
TTTTCATTTTGTCTTTTTTCTTGATTTTTGACACCGCAAAATTAATAAAAAAAAATTATCAAAAATCATTTTTCTCAAAAAAATTGTTAATTTTTGAAAGATTTTTTAATCACTGATATTCAGCATTTTGTTGGGGGAGCAAAAGAGTGTTTTGAAAAAAATTTTAATTTTAATTTAAGATTTGTGATTAAATTGTCGAAAAAAAATAAAAAAATCTTAATTTTTCAATTATAAAATACATAATTTTTGTTTTGCAAAATGCAACAAAATTGACAAATGGTGTAAAAAAAACAGCAACAAAATTAACCACGCATTAACAAATTGGTTTTTTCATAAAAAAAATCACACTTGAAATAAAGACAAATGTGATTTAATAAATACCTTGTGACCCCGGAGGGATTCAAACCCACGACCTTCAGAACCGGAATCTGACGTTCTATTCAGCTGAACTACGGAGCCTCAATTATTTTGCAAAAATATACTTTTTTAAGCTAATTACAAGATTCAGTCAATTTTCAAACAATAAGCCGTTAACATTTTTAATTATTTAAGATTTTAAAATGATTTTTTATGATTAGGTTTGTATGAAAATAAATAAAAAAGATAGCTTATGTCAGTTTTAGTTGAGTTTGCCATGTTTCCGACAGATAAAGGTGATAGTGTTGGTCTTTATGTGAGTAGGATTATTAAAATGATTTCCGAAAGTGGAGTAAAGTATCAATTAACCCCTATGGGAACAATATTTGAAACAGAAGAAATGACCGAAGCATTGAAACTTATTGAAAAAGCACAAGATTGTTTGTCGACAGATTGCAATAGAATTTATTCATCAATTAAATTTGATATTCAAAAGGGCAAAAGTAATAGAATGAAAACAAAAATTGATTCGATAGAAAACAAAATTGGAAAGGTAAACACATAATGGCAAAAGATAAAAGAGGCAATCGGAATAAAGAGGCGCAAGAAACCTTAAAGAAAGAGGTTTTAAATGTATTTTTAAACGACCCATATCGATCGATGAATTATAAACAAGTGTCGAAAATTTTGGGAATAAGCGATAAAACATCTCGTGAGCGAGTTGTAAATGCCATTGAGCTGTGGGTTGAACAAGGTAGTTTGCTTGATATGAATCGTGGAAAATACAAGTTTAATCCGTTACTACTCAATGCACAAACTTCGGCATCAACCATTGAGGGTATCGTAGATATGAAACAAACAGGCAAGGCATATGTAATGCTTGACGACGAGTCGATGGAAGATATTTACATAGCACCTTTGAACACAAATAGAGCATTAAATGGAGATAGGGTGCGAGTCCATTTGTTTCCGAAACGAAAGAATAAAAAAGTAGAGGGTAGAATTGTTGAGATAATTGATCGTGCCAAAACAAATTTTGTGGGCACCATGCAAGTGGGTAATCGAATTTCGTATTTTGTACCCGATAGTAATCAAATGCCAGTAGATATTTTAGTTCCAAACGAACTATTAAAGGGAGCCAGAAATGGTGAAAAAGTTATCGTTAAAATGGTGGATTGGTCGGAACATTCAAAAAACCCGTTAGGTGAGGTGATTGAAGTTTTAGGAATGCCAGGTAATAATGATGTGGAAATGAAATCGATTTTAGCGGGCATAGATTTTCCGCTTTCATTTCCTTCAGAAGTTGAAAAAGCTGCAGAGAAAATACAAGAACAAATTTCGGATGAAGAAATAAGTAAAAGAAAAGATTTCAGAAAAACGTTCACAATTACCATCGACCCACATGATGCCAAAGATTTTGACGATGCTATATCGTTAAAAAAACTTGAAAATGGACGTTACGAGATAGGAATTCATATTGCCGATGTTTCGCACTATGTTCTTCCCGATTCGCTTATTGATAAAGAAGCATATCTTAGAGCTACTTCGGTATATTTGGTGGATAGAACCATTCCGATGTTACCTGAAAAATTATCGAACAAAGTTTGTTCGCTTCGACCAAATGAGGAAAAATTGTGTTTTTCGGCAGTTTTTGAAATGGACGAAAATGGTCATGTTTACAGCGAATGGTATGGAAAAACCATTATTAATTCGTGCCGAAGATATACGTATGAGGAGGCTCAGGATATTATAGAAAACAAAAAAGGGGATTATGTTGATGAAATGTTAACCTTTGACAGCATTGCTAAAAAACTTCGCGAAACTAGATTTGGTAATGGTGCAATTAATTTTGAATCGGTAGAGGTAAAATTTTATTTAGACGAAAATGCAAAACCTACAGGAGTTTATATTAAAGAAATGAAAGACTCAAATCATTTAATTGAAGAGTTTATGTTGTTAGCTAATCGAAAAGTTGCTACATTTATTGGAAGTCAATCACTAAAAGGAAAAGAAAAAGTATTTGTTTATCGTATTCACGATGAACCGAATAAAGATAAATTAGCCACTTTTTCGGTATTTTTAAGAAAACTGGGTTATTCGCTTAAAATGACTACAAGAAAAGTATTGGCAAGTTCATTAAATCAGCTTTTTGAAGATACCAAAGGAAAAGGGGAGCAAAATATGATTGAATCAATTGCCGTTCGCACTATGTCGAAAGCGCGTTATTCTATAGAAAATATTGGGCATTATGGGCTGGGATTTCAATTTTATACTCATTTTACTTCGCCCATTAGGCGTTATCCCGATTTAATGGTTCATCGCTTGTTAGAAGCTTATTTGAATAAACAAAAGGTAAATAATGCTGAATTTTTAGAAGAAAGATGTAAGCACTCTTCAATTATGGAGATTAAAGCAGCAGAAGCCGAACGGGCATCTGTAAAATATAAGCAAGCCGAATATTTAGCAGATAAAATTGGACAAGAGTTTCAAGGATTAATATCGGGGGTAAGTAAATGGGGGCTTTTTGTTGAAATAATCGAAAATAAATGTGAAGGACTTGTTTCGGTTAAGCGAATGTTAGATGATTTTTATAATTTAGATGAGGAAAATTATCAAATGATAGGAATGCGTAAAGGTAAGGTTTATCGGTTGGGTGATGAAGTAAGGATTCGAGTTCGGAACGTAGATTTATTTAAAAAACAGATGGATTTTGAAATTATAGAGGATTCTTTTTAATTTAATGAGATGAGATTTAAACGATTATCCTTTTTACTGTATTTAATTTCATTTTCGCTGATGAATTTATATTCGCAGCAAACGTTTCGGAAAATTGA
>CAZFPO010000188.1:0-3105 GCA_964521105.1 uncultured Lentimicrobiaceae bacterium
TACAATATAAATTAACCGTAAATTGACAATTAAACCAAAATGTTTTTTTTATGTGACAGGAAAAATGATGATACTTAACGAGAAAAAATAAAATTTATCGAATCATTAATACATTTCCAATAAATTCATGAGTTCTGCCCGATTTGTCGTTAATTGTGATTTTATAAACGAAAACCGAACTTCCATATTGAAATTCGTTATCGATTTTCCCGTTCCATTTATTGGAAAATGAAATGGTTTTAAAAATAAGTTCTCCCCAACGATTAAATATTAAAAACTCATAGTTTTCGTCAGAATAACCTACACCTTCGGGACCAAAATAGTCATTTAAACCATCACCATTTGGGCTAAAAGCATCGGGTATCCAAAGGAAAAAGTTATCATAAATTTCAATTATTTTTGTAACAGTATCAATGCAATCGTTACCACTTGAAACAATAAGTTGAACCGGATAGAAACCTATTTCGGAATAAGCGTGAGTAGGAGATATGTCAGTAGATGTATCTCCATCGCCAAAATGCCATAAAGAGTTTGTTGCATTTAAACTAAGATTGATAAAATCGATATTTGGATTATCAATTAATGTACGCCAAGGATTTGCAGTAAAGTTAGCAATAGGATGAGTCATGCCTTCAATTTCGTAAGGAATTGTTGTAGTGCAATTTGCAGAGTCTTTAACCGTTACGGAATAATTTCCGGCACTTCTTCCAGTTATTCTATTCAAGGTTTCAAAGCCAACAACACCCCAATTAAAAGTGTATGGTGGAATTCCTCCATTCACTTGGATTTCGGCTTCGCCGTTTCGATAATTACAAACTTCATTTATTATTTCGGTAATTTGAGCAGTAATTTGAGTTGGGTTTGTTATATAAGTTGAATCGAAACTAGAACAGCCATTTGCATCGGTAACTGTAAGTTTGTACCAACCAGGTTGTAGATTTATTCTGTTTTGCAATGAACTTCCATCAGACCAATGAAAAGTACAAGGCAGCTGACCTTGAGAAATCGTTACATTAATTTTTCCGTCATTTGAATCGAAGCATCTGGCATCTTGTTTTTGCATATCAAAAGTTAAATCGGCTGAAGTATTATTAACGAATGTTTGAGCACTATCAACACATTGCCGATTGTCGGTTACAGTAACCTGATAATTTCCGCCGGGTATATTAATTAGTGGAGACGATGTTGAACCCGTGTTCCATAAATAGCTGTATGGAGTTTGTCCGCCACTAGCTTGTACTGTAATTCGTCCATTAGGATTACAAATGGCATCTTGAGGTGTGAGTATGATATCTAAGCCCGAAATTCCAAACGACAAGGAATGTTCGATAGCGAGATTACCACACAAGTCATTCACCGAACCAGAAGCATTTGGATTTAATGTTAAAGTGTAAGTGCCTTTTTGAAGGTGTTGCGATGTTTGGATAATAAAATTTATTTCTTGATTTCCTCCCAATGCACAAGCGTTACCCGAAATAGAAGTAAGAGGTATATTACCATTAGGACCGCTAAGAATAAAATCAGAAACCTGAACTGTATTGCATAAAATCATTTCGGAAAATCGAAGTCGAATTTGTTGTTCGCCACAAAAAACAGGTAATACTGCGTCCATTTGAGGTTTTACATTGTCGAATATAGTGGCTGATGAGCCACTGAAATTAATGCTATAACCGGATGTTGATTCAGACCAATTGCAAATTAAAAGTTTATATGTGTGTCCAGCAACAACTGGGATGTCTGAATTCCAAGGTGGTCCGTTCATGTCGCCAGGTCCGTTCCAATTTCCCGATCCGCCTTGTGCATTGCTAGCACCTGTTGCACCATTCACTCCGCCGTATGATCCCCATGAATTACAACTAACACATAACGATTGACTGGAGTAGATTTGAGAACATGTCGAGTTGGTTAAATCGTAAACTGCCCAGTCGTAGTCGTCATAACTGTTATTGGGAGAAATGGAAAATCGAAAAAATCCGCTTGTTTGAGCTGTAAAGGTGTACCAAACCGAATAATATTCCTGATCCAAACAGGAATTATTGGGATTAATTTCATTTGAATAATGTCCAGCACCAGGGTATGCATTTGTTTGGTTATATACGTTTTGACAAATCGGAATTGCACCCATACAATCCTGAACAGTAGGGACTTGTGCCATTAAAATAATTGAATGGCAATAAACAAAGCATAATATAATAAAATGCTTTAACATTATTGAAGATTAGTTTAAGTAAAACGTAAAAAGAACGTTATTGTTCTTTGGTAACTCTAACTTCAGTGCGACGATTTCGTTGACGACCATCTGGATTATCAGTGCCATCAGGATTAGTGTTTGGAGCTATTGGCTCAAGATGTCCGTAACCTTTAGCGGTAATTCTGTTCCCTTTAATTCCTTTTGAAATTAAATAGTTTCGGATAGCTTCGGCACGTGCTTGAGATAATTTGATGTTGTAATCGGGGGTGCCTTTTGAATCGGTGTGTCCAGCAATTTCAATTTCTAATTTATCTTTTATCTTCATTACTTCCACTAAATCGTTGAGTGTTTTGTTAGAAGATGGACGAAGAGTGGCTTTATCAAAATCAAATTCTACATTTTCTAAAACAATTACTTTTCCGGGTTCAAAAATTATTGAAACATCCCAAGTGTAAAGTGCTTTTTCTTCAGGTATAGTAATGTGATTGTAAGTTATGTCTTCGGTGAAATTTTTATAACTAATTTCATACGTATCTGCAATAGGAACTAATATAGAAAATTTGCCATCGGCATTCGTGTGACCTTTGTAAACTTTTTTATCTTTTGAAGCAATAAATGATACAATTTCGCCTTCGAGTGGTTTGTCTTTCTCATTTTTAACAATCACATTAAGTAATGCTTTATCGGCAGATGGTTCTAAGGTTTGAGCTTTAGAAGAGAAGATTGATATAATTAGTAATAAGCTGAATATTTTAATTGTTTTCATGGGTGATATAATAATTACACAATTTTATTGAATGTTCAAAGATATACATTTTTTTTTATTTTCATCAATAATTTTTCTAAGATTTTTAAATATTTAATTTTTGACAATTTTTTTGATGAATTGATTCTCATTGTTTTTTATAATACAA
>CAZFPO010000189.1:0-3070 GCA_964521105.1 uncultured Lentimicrobiaceae bacterium
TTGTAATACAAAAATCGATTTTTTTGAGCTTTACACACTTTTTTGAACAGTATCCCAAACGATCATCAATAGAAGATACAGCAAACCGACGTCGAGCCAAACGCGGTATCGACCGAAATTTTCAGAAAAAATTCATCTAATATTCAGATATTATTCTATTTTTGCATTAAATAGTGCTTGCAAGAAAACGCCAACTTCTTCGTTACTCTTGCAACAAATTTAGGTTATTTACAACAGTAAACTCCCTAAATTCGTTGCTGCGAAAGCCTCGAATTTGACTTTTTCTTATCAATCACTGACTTTTTATCAAAGAAATTAAATTGAATCTTTATGACAAACCCAGACTTGCAAAAAATCATTGAATCGGCTTGGAATGACCGAAGTTTACTCGAAAATTCAAATACAGTTGAGGCCATTGAAACCATTATTGAGAACCTCGACAACGGTAAAATGCGTGTTGCCGAAAAAATCAACAACGAATGGCAGGTGAACGAATGGATAAAAAAAGCGGTGATTCTCTACTTCCCTACCCGAAAAATGGAAACTTTTGAAGCAGGTCCAATGGAATTTCACGATAAAATTCCATTAAAAAAATCCTATGCCGAAAAAGGAATTCGAGTGGTTCCACATGCAGTTACCAGATACGGTTCGTACATTGCAAAAGGTGTTATTTTAATGCCTTCGTACGTTAATATCGGAGCTTATGTCGACAGTGGAACAATGGTTGACACATGGGCTACAGTTGGATCTTGTGCACAAATTGGCAAAGATGTCCATTTGAGTGGTGGTGTTGGAATTGGTGGTGTATTGGAACCTGTGCAAGCCGCTCCTGTCATTATCGAAGATGGATGTTTTATTGGTTCAAGATGCATTATTGTGGAAGGTGTTAAAATTGAAAAAGAAGCTGTTTTGGGTGCGAATGTGGTTATTACTGGATCAACTAAAATTATTGATGTAAGTGGCTCCGAAATCAAAGAATACAAGGGTTATGTGCCCGAGCGGTCGGTGGTCATTCCCGGCACCATTCCAAAACAATTTCCGGCAGGAGTTTTTCAAGTTCCTTGTGCTATGATAATTGGTAAACGAAAACCATCTACCGATTTAAAAACTTCCTTAAACGATGCTTTGAGAGATTTTCAGTTGAGTGTGTAGGACTGATTCTTTATATTTCAACTTCTCTTATAATGCTAAAAATCTTCTTTTAACATGCTCAAAAAATAAAATCACTAGTTTTTAGAGTTGATGTTATTCAACCACCTGTATGACAAATAAAATATCAGAAGATAGAAACATAATAATATTCCAAAATTTGTATAATTACCTTTGGCAAAATTTATAAAAATTACAAATGCCAACACACCTTTAATTGCTATAAGTATCCAAATTAGGAATCGAATAGGCAACATTTTATTTTGATTTGGAATACTGTGCTTACCCCAAAAACCTGATGGGTGAATAGTTTCAACAAATCTTTTTATTGTTGAGTCGTCGGTTGGTTTAGTTAAAAATGTAACTGAAATCCAAATAGCAGAAACAACAATTGATAAAAGGATGATTTCTAATGGATAAAAATCAATATTTGTAATAAAACATAATGATGAAATTGCTTCATTAAAAGCGGGAGAATAAATTATCAGCAAATCATAAACAGCAGATAAAATTAGAGCCGAAACCATAGCCGATAGCTGTGTCCACGCATTTATCCTCCACCAATACCAACGCAGAATAAATATAGGTCCTACACCTGCCGTAATAGAGAAAATATAACGTACAATCCCAAACAGCGAAGTAGAAAAATATGCAAAAAATCCTGCTACTATTACAAGCATACACATTACAAACAAACCTGCATTACGTATATCTCGTTCATTTGCACTTGGTTTGATATAATACTTATAAAAATTCTGGACTAAAAGTGATCCTCCCCAATTTTGATTATTATGTGTTACTGACAAAAATGCAATTAAAAACATGATGACGGCTAAAATCATAAAAGGTGTTGAAAGATAATCAGTGAAAACAGAAAAATAAGCCAATTCTGGATTCGAAAACTCCGAAAATGAGCGACGAATCCAAACGATAAAAGGCAAAATAAAAGTAAATAAACCGATGAGAAAAACGACTAACTCAGGTAAAATAATACTCTTCACCAAATCACCCGATGAACGAGTTGTCATTAATTTTTGTGCTTTCATATCTGGCATGTCTAATATTGATGCTGACCACCAATAGAGACAAATAAATACCAAAAAGTTATTAAACGCGATGCTTCCAATGGATGGAAATAATTGAAAATTTAAGTTTGTAGATGCTATTGATTCTTGAATATGGCTTAACCCACCAGCTCCAATAAATATTTGAGGTAAAATAAGAGCCAATATTAGAATAAATACGAATAACAATACAAAATCTATTCGAATTCGTTGAGTAAAACGATTAAAAAACGTTCCAATTAATACAATAATTACGGTGGTTATGATTGACTCCATTTTGCTCCAACCAAGTATAAACGACACCAGATTGGAAAACCCCAAAATACTAAATGCTAAGATGCATGGCACAACAAATGCTCCAACATAAATGCTCCGAAAACCATGCAACCAGCGAGCACCTATCCCTGAAAATCGAAAAAGCAATAGCTCATTTTCAGTTTTAATGGGTACATTACGCCAAAGATGAGCAAAAAACACAACCCCAGCTGCTACTCCTATTACCTCACTCCAAAGCATCCACATATTTGATAAACCACCTTTAGCCAATGCCGAGGAAACAATTTGAGGCTGCACTAAAATTCCGCTCCCCATAACCATGGAAACTCCAATTAGCCACCATGGCATTTTATTACCATAAAAAAAAGATTGAATTTTATTCGACTTCACATTTTTCATCTTGAACTATTTTTCAAGAAAAGATTAGCAACCTTCTTTGTAATTTCTTCAAAAAAGGAAAAGTTCAATTTTCGGGCAACAACTGTTGACTCGCTTAGCAATTGCTTCCGTTGAAAAATATTTTCGGAATCACTATTGTCCGATAAAAAATCAAAAACGCTTTAATCCAATTGCAACTAGCT
>CAZFPO010000190.1:0-1520 GCA_964521105.1 uncultured Lentimicrobiaceae bacterium
ATTAAAAATTATTTTTTTACTGAATAAGGTAAGGCTTTTGGTTTTTCATCAATAGTTGCTACCTCTTTTATTATTCCAATTTGATTAAGATATAAAACTAAATAAACAAAAAAGGGTACCATCGGGGTACGAAGTCTAACTAAAGCTCCAAAATTTGCAGTTGCTAATCCGACAGAATAAGCAAAAAAGATGGAGAAAATAAAACAGAAAAACAGAAGTGGATCGTTGAAAATATTAGAAAAGGTTTTTATTAATCCAGTATTAAACAGCATTCGAATAAAAAGAAAAAGCAAAATTAGATTTTCCATACCTGAAATAAAAATAAACGGATTTCGAGCCTCCCATATAAATGGACGAAACAGCCCTGCAATTATCGATTGTGGGGCTTTATTTATAGCACCACCTACTGTTCCATCCATCTCCCCAACATCGTAAGAATTTTCCGAATAGGCGTTTACTGTTCTAGTATGGTCGTCTTTTGTAATTTTTGCCTTTTTAACCATGGTGTCTATGTTTCCATAAGATCCTAAATTTCCGCTCATCGAGCTAAAAATTAACGTAAAACCTAAGTAGGTTACCGTCAAAATTAAGGGAATGGATATCGTTTTCAAAAAAGGGTTTTTGATTTTTTTAATTGTACCAAAAGAGAGCCAAAGCATTGACCCAGGTAAAACTGCGACAAAGATGTATGGTTTAATGGCAATTAATACATAAACGGATAAAATTAATGCTAAAATCGAGATAAAATTAATTTTCTTCTTTAAAAAGAGGGTGTAAAAGCTATAGGTGTAAAATCCAACTGTAGCTAAACAAATAGAGTCTTTTAAAATGCCAGAACCCCAAAAAAGAACTGATGGAGTAAATAAAATTGCCCATGTAGCAACTTTTGATCGATCGGGATGTAATTCGTATATCACCTTATATAATCGCCAGATACCACTATAAATTATTCTTGATAAAATTAGCGTAGCAATAAGGTAACTTTCAAAACAGACAAAGGCAATTGGTGAAAGGATACGAGAAACCATATACGTTTTGGGGTCTTTCCACATTCCACCTATTGGAAATCCAGTTTCAGAATTAAAATACGAATGTGTTTGGGCATTGTTCCCATTAAATAATATGTCGAGATATCCGCTGAAATTTTGAAATGCTAAATTTTTCAACCGCAACATTTCGCCGAAATACATGTGGGTATCGCCGCCATAAAAAAAAATGTGAACAATGCAAAACACTATAGCTGAAAATAATTTAATATACAACCCATTAATATAGTTTTTTTGTAAAACTAATGGCATTGCTTTAAATTTTTTTGTGCTTTTTGCTTGTGCAATAAATATAAAGATGAGGAGGGGGACTAAAAATAAATCAACTATCGAAATGTTAATATTAGGGTTTGCTGTTTCAAAGATATAGAACATCTCAATTTTAATTTATTAGTTTGTAAAAGTAGTTATAAAAATATTATGAGCATTGATTTTTTTTGGAAGTTTAAAGTTGGAGATTGTGTAAGTGTGTAA
>CAZFPO010000190.1:1620-3030 GCA_964521105.1 uncultured Lentimicrobiaceae bacterium
TGTGTAATTGTGTAGGTGTGTAAGTGTGTAATTGTGTGGTTTTTTTTAAGATTGATTATTTTAAATTGGGATAGGAGTGATTTTGTCCTTTTTTTGTAATTTAGCCAATAAAAAAATGCAAGTTTTATATATTTCGTATGACGGGATGACTGACAATTTAGGGCAATCGCAAGTGTTGCCCTATTTGGTAAGATTGAGTTCCAAAGGTCATCGTTTTGTTTTGTTGTCGTTTGAGAAAAGAGAAGTATTTGAAGCAAGAAGTGCTGAAGTTGCCGATATTTGTAAATCAAATAATATTGACTGGGTTCCATTGAAGTATACCAAGTTTCCTCCAGTAATATCTACCGTTTGGGATGTTATTAAAATGATTATCAAAATTAAAAAATTACAGCGTCTAAAGGCTTTCGATTTGGTTCATTGTCGTAGTTATATAGCGGCAATTGGGGGTGTTAGTTTAAAAAAAAAATACAATATTCCATTTGTTTTTGATATGCGTGGTTTTTATGCTGATGAACGTGTAGACGGAAAGATATGGAGTCTGAAAAATCCAATTTTTAAAATGGTTTATAATTATTTTAAGCGAAAAGAAAAACAATTTTTAAACCATTCTGCGTATAATATTTCTCTCACACAAGCAGGAGCAGAAATAATAAAATCGTGGAAAGGGTTTGCTGAAATTCCTTTAAAAGTTATACCATGTTGTGCCGATTTAGATTTTTTCAGAGCTGAAAATGTAAACATTGAAAAACTCGATTTTTGTAAAATCAAACTGAATATAAATGATTCCGATTTTGTTATTTCCTATTTAGGGTCAATAGGTACATGGTATATGGCTGAGGAAATGATGGATTTTTTTAACCGATTACTTCACTTTTACCCAAATGCAAAATTTTTAATCATTACACCGGATTCCAAAGATTTTATTGTTAAAATTGCCCAAAGTAGGGGCGTTAACACCGAATTATTGCGTGTAGTTAAAGCCAAAAGGAGTGAAGTGCCTGAATTGCTCATGTTAAGTAAGATATCATTATTTTTCATTAAGCCTGTATTTTCTAAAAAATCATCTTCACCAGTTAAAATGGGTGAAATTTTATCTATGGGTATTCCAGTAATTTCAAATAGAGGAGTTGGAGATGTTGATTACATTATCGAACAAAGTGGTTGTGGGATTTTAGTTGATGATTTTAACGAAGAATCTTACGATAGAGCTATATTAAACATTCAAGATGCATTACAAAGAAAGCGAGAAACATATATTCAAGCAGCAGAAACATTTTATTCGCTTGATAAAGGTGTTGATTTGTATGATGAGGTATATAAAAGTGTGAAGCAAAATTTATATCCATAAGAGTTAAAACGCTTGATTTATTATTTAATTTGTCATAAGATAAAATCATTCATTATTTTAAT
>CAZFPO010000191.1:0-2977 GCA_964521105.1 uncultured Lentimicrobiaceae bacterium
ATTGCTGATAACACTGGACCGGCTTTTTTTAAACGTGATGCAATAAATATTAAAAATTCATTAGCAATATTAATAATTGGGAGCTCAATAAATCCTCTAAAATTACCTCATTGCGGTTTTTGTGGCTTTGAAGGATGCGATGAAAAAGAGCTGCACACAAATTCTCCTTGTTGTTTTAATTCCGTCGACCTTGGAATTGCTATTGGGTCGGCTGTTTCAACTGCTATGATGCATAAAGTTGATACACGAGTTATGTACTCGGCCGGAAAAGCAGCAGTTTCATTAAAAACATTGGGTGATAATGTTAAAATAGCTTTTGGAATTCCAATTAGTATCTCTTCTAAAAGTATATTTTTCGATAGAGTTTAATGTTAATTATTACTGGTTGGGTTAGTTTTAAAACCTCATTAAATTATTTGTGCTAAAATCCCATTCAGGAGTATTAATTTCATTTGATTCATCAAGAAAATACCATGGGGAAATTTCAGGATGATTCATGTTTTTTAATATGTGTATTTGTTGAGCCGGCATATAGCTTTGAGCAAGCATAAATATCTTCTTCCCAGTCGTTTCATCAACTGCCATATCCACCACAATAACTGCATGCCCTGGTGAACCTCCAACTATAAAAACATCTCCTATTTTCATTTCGCCATAATTTGCTACTTTATTCAACTCTTTTGATAAAGATTTTGTTCCTGCATACGTAAACACCTTGTCTAAATATTGACGAAAAACAGCATGCGACGAATCAATTTTTGATTGTTTAACCCATTCTACTTTGCTCCCACTGACTTTAATTCTAAACCCGTCTCTCCATTTAATATATTCTGCATTAAATCCACTGGTAAATTTAAAATGAATGTCTTCAAATCGTTTTTGTTTATATAAATACTCAGATCTTAAACGGATAATTGCATCTGCACATTGTTGAATGTCCACTTTACTTAATTCCATATCAATTACAGCATCATGAACGTCTTGACGATTTTTTTCAATACCATTGTACAAATAAACCTTGCTTAAGTGTTTTTTAAGAGGTAATGTTCTTAAATAATCTTCAAAACTATTTTTATCAACTTTAATTCGTTTAAAACCTGTGGGTAAATTAAATCTTGTTTCTATTGTTTTACCTTCAGGATTAATTATCTGATAATTAGTATTTGAATTATATATCTGATTACAGTTTATAAACAAAAACACAATCCATAGCAATAATGTGAATTTTAAAAATTGTTTCATCATATTAAAAATTACTAATCAAACAATGTAAGGTAATCATTTGATTGGTTGAGTAATTCGGGATAATTATTTGATACTTTATTAATTTTTTTATCGATAACATAACTAATAAGTTGATGTTTCGAGTTGCTAGTAAAAATTTTTTCAAATTCTTGATTATCAATTTTTTCATTAATCCAAGCATCTTCGATTTCTTTATTTAAAATTAAAGGCATTCGATGATGAATATGACATACAGAATCATTAGCGTTTGTTGTTAAAATAAGACATTCGTGTATGTTTTTACCACTTGAATCGGAAATTTCTCGAGCAATTCCAGCAAAAGTAAATAATTGATTACTTTCAAATTTTATTAAATATGGTTTTTTACCCATTTTTGTAGTCTTCCATTCAATGTATCCATCGGCAATTATTAAGCACCGATGATTATTTATAGCCGATTTGTATATATATTTTTCTAGAACGCTTTCGGTACGAGCATTAATAATTAATCCAGATGGACTATTTAAGGAGTTGCTCCACCCCCATTTCATCAACGATATTTTTTCGGAATTAAACTGAGAAATAGTTGCGATATTTGAACCTGGGGCTACATTATAATTTGGATTTAATTTAGCTGCCGACTTTTTTGAAAATCGATATTCAATAAAATCCTCTTCTTTTGAAAGTGTGAATCGACCACACATAAGTTTTATTTTGAAGTTTTTATCTAATGTTGAACTCCATTTTCATAGTCAAAGAAGCTCTTTTTGTTTTAGACGAAGTATTGTAAGCTCCACCCCACGAGTAATCTTCGTTTGAGTTTGGTGCGGTAATTTGAAATATTCCCATGTCGGCATTTTTTAAATCACCTAGTTTTGAACCAGCGTTTTTAGCAATATTTTCGGCTCTAATCCTTCCGTCTTCCGATGCTTTTGCAACCATCTCAATTTTTAAATCAGCTAATTTTGTATAATAATACATTGGTTGATCAAACAGCACTTCAATACCTGATTCCAACAAAACTCCTGCCTCCCTAATGGCTGCTTCTACTTTGGGTATTTCTTTCGATTCTATTCTAAACGATTGACTAAGTAAATATCCATCAAAAACTTCAGAATAATTATTCCCTTGCTGTATCGTTTTTGTGGCTCTGCTCATATTTACTGGCGAATATTGAATGGAACTAGAATTAATTCCACGTTCAGTTAAAAATGCCATCACAACATCAAAATCTTTTTTTATAAGTGCATAACCATCTTTAACTTGGTTAGACTTTTGACTAAATGAAAATTCCCAAACAATTAAATCGGAGTTAAAATCTTTTTCGATTAGTCCAGTAACAGATATTGATTCATTTATTTTTTTCGAATTAACATAACCACTAATAATTATTGCCGATGCGATAATTATTGAAATACCAATAACAATTGAAGATAATGATTTTTTTAGCATATTTTTTTTAATTAAGGTGAATTTTTTGTCCTATACTTAAAACATCGGTAGGTTTAATTTTGTTTATTTCGCAAATTTTTGCGACAGGAATATCATATTTTCGTGAAATTTTATATAAAGTATCTCCTTGATGAATTATATGAAAATTTGAATTTTTGATTGTTTTTTTTTCATTTTGTTTTGGTACAATTTTATTATCGAATGTTAGTGGAGTTTTGAGAGAGTCGGTTAAAGAAGAATCTATAGCAAATTGTGGCGTTGGAGGAATTGAATCAATGGGTTTGATATCATCATCAAAATC
>CAZFPO010000192.1:0-2925 GCA_964521105.1 uncultured Lentimicrobiaceae bacterium
CTCATTTAATTTTATAAAATAATCTAAATCGTTAATTCTTTTTTGATTTCCTTTTGCATCGAACGGATACCAATATCCGTCATGCCAATTGCTTTTAGGGGCGTAATCTCGAAGCTCTGGAAAATCATTTACCGAAATCTCATCGACTTCAATATTGTTATTTTTGCAGTACATCCGTATAAGTTGGCAGATGCCTTTTTTATTATTTGGATTCTTAGCGATTCTATTACGAACCGCTAAGAAACATTTTACTTTTTGTTGAGGTGTCATAGTTTCAAACTGTTGTAATAATTCCTACACTTTTCAACCTGCTCTTTAATTTTATCCTCAATTGCTAAATCTCGTGTAATTTCAAAAACCTTTACTCTTTCATTTTTAGGAATGTGTCCATATTTATGGTTTCGGTCGATTTGCTCAGCCTGTGTTACATAATCTGAATTTTCGCTGTCTTGATTGAATTTGTAAAAAATTCTTTGTTTCAATTTGATTAAAATTTCATCTGGAGTATCAATAAGGCAATAAACTAACCTTGCCCTTTCTTTGCCAGTTAGCCACATATACCCACGTAATTGATACTCGTATAATTTTGATAACTCGGCATCCATAAAGGTTTTAATTGTAAATGAAGTTTTGTTATCCTCAACGCAACTTTCCTTATTCAAAACAATATCAGGAATTCCCTTTATAAAATCGTTTTGAATTTTCTTTTTAAATGGTATGCGTGGCTCGCCACCCAGGACCTCATAAGCCAACATCATACTATCGGCTTCGCAAAGTTTGCCTTTTAGCATTTCATCAGTTTCGACAAATTCTCTGTAACCATATTTATCAAAGAGCCACTTTTCACGAATACGAGTTTTTGCAGTTTCGCTTAAAAATCCAGCCTCTTTATCAGATTTCAATTTCGGCTCGGTCATTATTATACCGATTTCCGAACAATTTATTAATAATTCTTCCATTTTTTAAACTCCTTTCAATTCGTTAATACGTGTGTCGTATTCCAATTTAACACCGTAGTAAATAGCATCGTTTTCCAAAAAAAATAAATCTTCAAGACTTGTGCAATCTGCTATATATTTTCGTACATTTTCACGATTTTTAATCATGTCGACAGATTCTTTTACTCCTTGATTTTCAGTAAAATCTAACACATCTTTACGGTTTAAGTCTCTTCCAAAAATACGCCCAATATGGTCGCAAGCATCTTTGAAAGCCAGCGATTTGGCAACTGGGAAAGCCATCATAACTGCATTGTTATTTATGTTTTCCATTTGTGCGGGGCTTGACCCTTTTTTTACTTGAACTTGTGCCGAGCCGATACCGTCTTGAAAAGTAGCACCGTTAATTGGGTGCGAATAGTGAACTCTTACAACTACATACACAGCATTAAAAGCCACACCCTCACGCAAGACCTCAACTTGATATGAGCCAAAAAGTTTCAACATCATAGTTTCAACAATTCCAATAGGTAAATACTCGCTATTGTTTGCAAACGGATTTTTTTTAATAAATTTTGGGTTTGGATTCGACATAACTAAACTATTAAATCGGTCATTTTTGTCGAATTTCAATAACTTTTTGTCGTCCATCAGCTCCGCCAATGTGGGGAGCTTTCTTGTTTTTTCTAAATTACTCATAATGTTTTTTTTGTTTGTTTTATAAATTAATATTATTACATTTTGGCGATTCATATTAATTCGCTCTATTTGAACCCTGATAACCTAATTTACTGGGCTTTATGTATAACTCATTTGTTTCTACTGCATTTCTGAAATCATGGCCTGTAAAACAAAGATTTTTTGCATTTTTTAACGCTTGGTTTTCACTTAAGGCTTTAACTATAATAGTATTCTCTCCGCCGATTTTCTTTGTGTAAGTTACTTTGTAATTTTTCATAATGTTTTTTTTGTTGATTAATTATGATGTAAAGATACAACATTATATATATAGAAGTCAAGTTTTTTAACACAAAGTTATTAACAAGTTATCAACAAAATAGGCGACCTTATAAGGGTCGCATGAAATTAAACTTCCTTACGTATCCAACCTCTATCAATCCATTGCTTTGAACTCCTAACCGTACACCATTATTTTTATACACGAATGACCCGCCCAACTTTACCGCAAATTGCAAACTTTTAAAGTCCGAAATAATACTAATATCACCAATAAAAATATTTTTATCATAAACATTAATTGTCTTAGTGATTGTTTCGACCTGCTTTGATTGTATATAATTAACCGACCTATACACTATCATATTTCGAGATACAGTCTCGGAAATCGAAAAGAATAAAGTCGAATCGTTAATCAACGTATCATTGTAAATCAGTTCAGCATAATACTTTTTGGCTAATTCCCGACATTCCGCTGAATCAAGTTGATAAATAGTATCGGTGTCAACTACCTTGTAAGGCTTCGGGGTGTATTTGATTATAGTGTCATGTACGGTTACATATTCAGTAATTACCGTAATACTTGTATCACTTTGACCGTTGTAGTTACCGTCTCGATTGCATTTATTCGAGCAAAATAAAACGGTTAATATTATCACACAAATAACTGTGATGTACAGAAAGTCTTTTGTTTTCATAGTTTTTAATTTTTATCAATTACAAATTTTTGTCCATTAATTTCGACAATATTTTTGTTAAATTTTTTTACTCCGTTATACGTCTTCTTATTATCCTTTGCAAATTTAGCAATAGTTTTTAAATTCAAAAGTTCAAAACAAAGTGTAATTAATTGTACTAAATCACCGATAGTTATTTTTTCGTCTCGGTAATTTTCAAATACAAATTTTCGCAGTTTTGAGCCATTATCAGTTGTTTTCATAAATGTATATTTTTTTATATTACTTTTATAAGTTAGTTATGGTTAATTGTCTTGCCAAACAAAACCACAATTATAACATCCTGCATCATT
>CAZFPO010000193.1:0-1216 GCA_964521105.1 uncultured Lentimicrobiaceae bacterium
TAATCTTTATCTCCTCTGAAAAAGTTGCATTTATTTGTTGAATTTAGTTAATCAAAAATATCATCAACGATGGGAACGAATTACTCAAGAAAATATTGGAAAAGCATTACCAATGCTTATTGACGATTTTGTTGTTACATACCCCATAGTTCAGTCGGAAATTAAAGGAGGAAAAGCGAGTATTAGTGGAAATTACAATAAAGAAGAAGCCAGTGCACTTGCCGCCATATTAAAATATGGAATTTTGCCTTTACCCGTCAAAATTTCGAGTATGAAGGTGGTAAACCCACAATAATTTCTAGTTTATTTTCTTGTTTCTTTTCTCCTCAACTTATTAACATTTCAGCCGTTCATAAAGAGTTTGTGAAAAAGTGAACAAATTGTATAAAAATAGTATTTTTGGACAAAATTTGAGTTTTATGATACCAATAATAAACTTTAAAAATCTTGATGTTTATCAAAAGAACATTTTGGTAATGTCGGCAATCGATTTAGAAATATACAAAGGTGAGTATGTGTACTTAACAGGAAAAACCGGCACAGGCAAAACAAGTATTTTAAAAGTTATGTATGCCGATTTGCCTGCCAAGGGCGATGTTGCTTTGGTGGCTGATTATAATTTGCTTACACTTAAATCAAAACAAATTCCTCCACTGCGTCGAAAATTAGGAATTGTATTTCAGGATTTTCAATTGTTATACGACCGAAGTGTGTTTGATAATTTAATGTTTGTGATGAAAGTTACCGGTTGGACGGATAGAAACAAAATGCAAGCACGAGTGAATGATGTTCTGGAAATGGTTAGTTTGGGTACAAAAGGATTTAAAATGCCGCATCAACTTTCGGGTGGCGAGCAACAACGTGTGTGTATAGCTCGTGCTTTAATTAACGAACCTGAAATTATTTTAGCAGATGAACCAACTGGAAATCTTGACCCCGAAACTTCTATTGAAATTATGGAAATACTTCACAACGTAGTGAATAAAAATGGTCGTACGGTAATTATGGCTAGTCACGATTTTTACATGATTGATAAATTCCCTGCTCGAACTATAAAATGTGAAGGTGGAAGTTTAATTGACCCAGGTGCCGATATAGAAAAAATCAAAAAAAATCTGAAAACCATTCAGGAAAATGACCGTATTTCCGAACTTCCTCAAGAAGATATAAATCCGATTGAAGATTTTGTTTCGTTGGATGACCAAAACTAAATTTT
>CAZFPO010000193.1:1316-2699 GCA_964521105.1 uncultured Lentimicrobiaceae bacterium
TTTCGTCCAAATCAATTTTCCACTTGATTCTTTTTCTTTGCTTTTATTAATCCAAATGACACTAATATTACCATTTGGAAGAATATGTAATGATGCTAGAAGCCAACGCTCCCCAAATTCAACTCTGCCACTATTTCTCGATGAACCTCCTCTAAATCAACGGCTTGATTTTCAAAATATCGACTTGCCACTTTCGACAAAACAATGCTTTTCGTACAATCGTGCAGCATTGGTTTGTACATCCACAAATATGGTTTTAGCAATCTGTCGAAAGTATTTTTCAATGCTTCTTTATTGGCAAAAATCAGGTTTGCTATATCTTGCGGAAAGCGATTGATAATCTCGACAAAACTATTCTGCTGCAAATGTCCAACATTGCTTGAACCTACTGCATAAATACATGTGCGGATGCCTCCGTAGGGATCCACATGTAAAATATTGGGACGATAAAATCCCTTGCCTTTGCATACTCTCTTATTACTTTGCCATTGATACGATTGTGAACCCATGTCAGCAGCTCCACCAATATCCACCATCTCCATTTGTACGGGTATAATATATCTTAGCCTACCTTGATTTTTCTCCGCCAAATATTGTATAAATCGTGAAATCGTATGACTATCTTCTCCTGAAAACACTAGTTGATAGTAAACACCTAATTCTTCACATATTTTTATCGAACTTATTAAATCTTCTGCCAAACGAAACTGCTTTCCATATCTTGAATCGAAGCTAAATGCAAACATATAAATGCCTTTACTTTTCAAAAACTTCACTAAATCAGTGGCTTCGGAAAAATAGATTTTGCAAATATCAAACGACTTTTTATTAGCCCACCATGAATTGGTATTTATCCTGTATGGAATTTTCAACTTATAAACATAATCCAATATCTCAAAAAAATCATGTCGATTCCCCAACACTTCGCCTCCAGTAAAATTTAAACCCATAGACGACAAGCCTATCAAATGTGAATATAAAATGACCTCCTTCACCTGTTCGGTTGTCAACTCCTTTTCTTTGTTTTTGTGTAAATTTTGCTGTAAACAATGCGAACAATTTTTATCACAATCGTAGGTGAGTTCAAAATTTATAACTTCAGCAAACCTCAACGAACAAGCCCCTCTCTCCTTTTTCATAGATACTTCCGACACCAATCCGTATTTTATCAAAAATGGTATCTCATTCTGAATTTCTTCAAACGAAGTGTTAAACTTTTGCAAATAAACCTCTTGCAGAAATCTTTCATACAAAACCGCTTTCTCCCAACAAAAAACGTCTAAATATTTCCGTAAGTTCTTTTTTGCCATTAGCAATTCTAAAATGTGTGTTGGGAAAATGGTCATGAGCTATGCGGTTATTTATCAATATATTATTAAATTA
>CAZFPO010000194.1:0-1181 GCA_964521105.1 uncultured Lentimicrobiaceae bacterium
TCAATCGCTTTACACATATCATAAATGGTTAGTAATGCCACTGAAACGGCGGTTAATGCTTCCATTTCGATGCCCGTTTGTCCAATACATTTTGCAAAACTTTTAACAATTACTCCTGCTTCAGTCAATTCAGTTTTTACCTCAATTTTACTAATCGGAAGTGGATGACAAAGTGGAATTAGCGACGAGGTTTGTTTCGCACCTTGTATTCCAGCAATTTCAGCAACGGTTAAAACATCACCTTTTTTCATCAAATTCTCTTTAATTTTTTGAACAGTTTCCGATTGAAGTTCAATAAATCCTTCGGCTCTAGCGGTTCGACTTTGTGCTGGTTTATGACTGACATCCACCATGTTGGCTTTTCCTTCGTTGTTGATGTGTGAAAAATCGCTCATAAATTATCCTCCAATATTATTAAATTCATTTAAATAATTTATTGTTCCACAAGGTGGTTTTTGCTGAATGGCATTTAAAATAGCTAGTTTAACACCCAATTTTTTGATATCAAATTCGATATCGTTAAAAAGACAGGGTTTTATTTTTCCGGTAGCAGTTAGGCGTAAACGATTGCAGTTTTGGCAGTCGCCACCAGTTCCTCCTTCTACAATTTCAAAATGTCCTGATTTTAAATCCATTTCGTGTATATAACGGATTTCTAATCCATTTTGTTGACAAAATTTGGCTACTTCAATGGCATCCGATTCTTGATTGTTACTTTTGATAACGCAATTAATTTTTATGGGATAAAATCCAGCTTTTTTGGCTGCTTGAATTCCATTCAGTACATCTTCAATTTTGCCACCTCTTGTTATTTTGGAATATTTTTCAGAATTAAGCGTATCCAACGAAATATTGATTCGTTTTATACCATTGTTGAATAAATCCTCGGCAAATTCACTCAAAAGAATTCCATTGGTTGTCATGCTGAAATCGGTGATGCCTTCAATTTTAGAAATCATTTTTACCAAACTGAGAATTCCTTTACGAACTAGCGGTTCACCACCTGTTATACGTATTTTTGTAATGCCAAAATCGACAGCAATTTTTACAGTTTCAACGATTTCTTCAAAAGAAATAATATCGCTGTGATTTAATAATTCTACTCCATGTTCGGGAATACAATATACGCAACGCAAATTGCATCGGTCGGTAACCGATATTCTTAAATAATCAATCGTTCT
>CAZFPO010000194.1:1281-2672 GCA_964521105.1 uncultured Lentimicrobiaceae bacterium
AATGTTCCTTTTGGAAGCAAGAGTTCAGCGGTTTTAAAATCTTCGCCTTTAAAACAGATGTTTGAAGCTGTTTTATCTTTAGTGAAAACCACTTGATTCTGTTCATTTAAACGAGTGTGCTCAATCATGACTACGGTGTTTGCACCCTCTGGAATAGGAGCTCCTGTCATGATTTTACTACATGTTCCAGAAGTAATAGTTTTTGTTGGATTATCCCCAGCTGCTATGGTTTCGAGCATATTCATTGGCGAATAAATATCTTCCATTTTACAAGCGTAACCATCCATGGCTGATTTATCGAAGGGTGGCATGTCGATGTCCGAAAAAATATCTTCAGCTAAAATTTGATTTAGAGCATTTAAAATAGATGTTTTTTTAATCGATTTCTTAGCTTTTGATGCAGATAATATTATGTTTAGGGCTTCTTCTTGGGTAATCATAATTGTTTTTTTACATTGATGCATTGGCTTCGCAAAAGCCTATTGCCATATTAAAAATGTTGGCAGTTTCCTTCGTTTTTACCGAAAGTGAATTGTATATTTTATTCAATGAATCATTTTCTAAAACTAGAGCATGACTAATTGGAAAATTCAAATCAAAAATCCAACTTATTTTTAACAACTTAAAGTCGTTTAATGTTTGCAAATCGTCAAAATTTACCATTTGAAATTGACTAATTTGTTCAAGAACTTTTTCGGAAATTCTGGCATCATCGGGCATGTCTAGTTCAATGGCTTTTTTGAAAGTGCTTTCGGGTGATGAATAAATTTCGGCAATGGAATTTAAAATATCTATTTTATCCGCATCGCGTAAAATGTTTGCGGTGAGTTGGGTGATTTCGTTTGAAAATGGCTTGAATTTCATTTTGTTATGCACCGATATGGCATCCAATATGGTTGTTTGAGCGTTGGGAGGTAAAGATTTTAAAAATTCGTCATTTTTGATGATTTCCAATGCTTTTTCGCCATGATTGAACGATTTGGCATCAATAAAAGTGTTGAATTGTCTCATTTGTACAAATCGGGCAATGTCGTGTAAAAGACCAGCAATTTTTGCATTTTCCTGATTTTCTTCTTCTCTAAAAACAAATAACGAAATGTTGTTGGCAATGTTTGAAACGTTTTCGGAATGCTTGAATTTAAAGTTTAATGCGGTTTGAACTCGGGCGTCATTCACCTCTATAAAAGGTTTGCAGTATTGATTAAATTGAGATTGTATTTGTGAGAAATTCATTTTGCACTTAATTTGAAGTGCAAAAATAACTGTTTTATTTCATTTGGAAGCAGAATTGATTTTTTCAAACCTGTTTGTTTTGCTTTCATCAGATAATTTTCAAATCAAATCATTGGAAATATCTACACTTCTCGAAAGTTCGGCTTCGCTCGTTTCGA
>CAZFPO010000195.1:0-2498 GCA_964521105.1 uncultured Lentimicrobiaceae bacterium
CAAATTGTGGCGTTGGAGGAATTGAATCAATGGGTTTGATATCATCATCAAAATCCGGAGAATTGGGTTTCTTACGCACCGGGACTTTCGTCATTTTAAATGTATGACGATTAACATATAACGTATCGTAAGCTAGTTGATAATTATCGAAATTTAACACATGAAGCGGATGAAATGCCACACCCAAATATCTGGTTTCGAAATGTAGATGTTCGGTAGTAGCTCTACCGGTTCGTCCTCCTAAACCAACTAAATCGCCCGCTTTAACTTTTTGATTTATCTTTACAGATATTTTTGAAAGATGACCATAAACTGTTTCTAAGCCGTTATAATGTCGAATTACGACTAATTTGCCATATCCGCTGTAATTTTTAGCCATTCGCACAACGCCATCAAATGCCGCAACAACAGGGTCGCCTTTGCTTAGTTTAATATCCAATCCGGCATGATTTCTTCGACCTCTCGGTCCAAAAGTTGAACAAATTTTACCTTTGTACGGAAAAACAAATTGGTGCGAATCGGCTACAAGAACAAGTACCGTATCTTTAATAAATTTTGAACTTGTATTCCCTGTTCTAATATCTTTATTATTCCAATTGTGATAAATATCTTTAGACGGAATTTCAGACTCTTCAATTTTCAACGAATCAACCACATCAGCCACTTCGTCAAGGCTAATAGAATCGTCGTTTTTTAATATATTGTTGACACTGTCTAAATCGTCAAAATTTGTAAGTCTGGGTGGTCCAATTTGAGCAAAAGATGTAAAAGTAAAAGCGAAAAAGGAAAAAAATAATAACGTTTTAATTTTAATAAACTGCATCTTAATAATTTTAATAAACAAAAAATTTACTTCACTTTTAAGTGAATTCACTTTTTTAGCCAATCCGCAACGTATTGATTATCAATATTATATGTAAACATAGTTATAAATCACAAAACATTGATAATGAACCTATTACAAAAATCACTTAAAAAGTGAATTACAAATATAGAAAAAATTTTTTAATGTTATTCATTATCAGCATATAACATTTTTATTTTTTTAAGAAAAAAATGATTGAATTTGTGAAATGAAATTTGTAAAAAGTTGAGGTTTTAATGCGATTGGAAATAAAAACCCATAAATTGCACCGCTAAAATGTGTTAAATGTCCAATATTATCCGATTGTTTTTTAGACATATAAGCCGAATAAATCAAATACAAGCCACCAAAAATAAAAGATGGAATTGGAAAAGGAATAAACAAAATATATAATTCGCCCAAAGGAAAAAATAAAATGCTGGCAAAAACAACAGCTGAAACAGCTCCTGATGCACCTACTGCATTATATTGTGGAGTATCTCGATATTTTCTAATATCAGGTAATACCGAAAATGCGATAGAAGAAATATAGAATAAAATAAAGTAAAAAGATGATTTTTCGGGAAAATATGTATCGAAAAAAAATTCAACTATTTTTCCAAACGAATATAAAACATACATGTTTATACCAAGATGAATCCAATCGGCATGAATTAACCCATAACTTAACGATCGATACCATTGGTTGGAGTGTTTTATTAAAAAAGCATTAAATTTTAGCAAATCAAATATGTTTCGATTGTAAAAAGCTAATACCGAAATAGAAACAGTAATAACAATAATAATGGTTGAAATCATTTTATATTATTTATTTGCCGAAATTTGTTTAGTATGATCAATTTCAGAGCCTAAAACTGAATGAGGTATCAAAAACACAACAATCATCATTATTGCAGCTAAAATTGGAGCCCACCTATTTTTCCGATTTCTATAAAGTTTTATTAAAGCCAATATCCAAAAAATTAATGCTATGAGAGATTTATTATCTGTTAAATCATGTCCAAAGGGCCAACCAGTCCAAAACGCACCAAATGCGTATTTTTGCATAATCGGTCCAAAAACAAAACCTCCAATAACCCACAAAGCAACCGTTACGATTGTATATTTGAAAACATTATTTCCTCTTATGATAGCTTCAATTCCAGTGCGTGTTGACATTAACATGGCACCAAAAATAAAAAAAACATGTAAAATTACTATCCATGTTGGAACATGTCCTTTAAAACGAATTACAGTAGGTTCCTTTTGAATATTATATTTTTTATCTCCTTTAATTAAACAGATATTGTACATGATTTTTCCTGCTGGAGGTTGATGGGGTAACTCAAATTCTAAGTATTCACCATTTCTATTCATCTTTGCTTGAACCCACTCATCATTGCTTTTAAATCTTCTCCATTGTATAATTCCCTCAATTTCTTTTGGAACATTTAAGCTAATTAAAGCATCATCATCTCCACCCCATGTTCGTAAAAGTTTGTATATGATTTCATTATTATCAATGTTTATTTTTCCTTTTATAGGATAAGTTGGTCCGGTCATTCGTTGATAAACAGCAAAAGATAAGGTAAATATTACAGCAAATAACCATAATAAAATGTTTTTCCAAATTTTTTTCGACTTCATAGGGTTA
>CAZFPO010000196.1:0-2442 GCA_964521105.1 uncultured Lentimicrobiaceae bacterium
GATTCATAGCAAATTGCCGAACCAACTACTCCTTTTCCATTTAATAGTTCAAACACCCTACGTTCACTGTCGACACCCAAACTACCAGTTACACCTCCCAAATCGAGGGCAAATTTTTCCAATGGTTTTAAAACTCTTGGAAACGGCATTTTTTCAACACCGGGTACAAGCTTCGATTTATGGTAAAATTGAACTTCTTTTTTTGAATTGATAAACATCGAAGTATTATAACTGTCGTAAAATTGATTTTCGGTTTTACCACGTTTTCGAGCCGTTGCCGAAAGTTTTTCTCCGGGTTTATACATTTTTAAAGTAGAAATTCCCAAAACAAAATTCACGTGTGGAAAACTGTCGACAAAACATTTCAGGGAGTCGATGGATAAATATTCGTTTAAACGGTCTTCCCATGCATAATCTTGAATAGCCGACTCGGGTCCAACTACTAAGCTTGTGTTTGAATCAATTTTTTGACGTGCCAAATCGAGAATGTTATGAATTAACACTTCCGATTTAATATCATATTGCTGCCAGGGGTCGGTGTTTTGTTGAACAACCACAACGTCAATCGGGTTTACAGTTTCTTTGTAAGTTGAATATCTAATAAGTGATGAAATCATGGGAAACAACAAAACTACCGTTAAAATTGAACTAAGAATAATTTTGTAGTTTGTATGTGTTGCCTTTTTAAAAGATAGATAGAGTTCGTAAATTAAAATGTTCATTAGTAAAATCCAAAGCGAACCGCCAAAAACACCCGTAATTTCATACCATTGAATAAACATCGGATATTGGGCAAAAACATTTCCAAGGTTTAACCACGACCAGGATAAATCCCAATCTAAATGAAAATATTCCCAAGCAATCCAAAAACAAATGAGGGCAAAATACCCTTTTGAAATTTTAAAAAATCGAAGTCTTAATAGATGGTATAAGCCAAAAACCAAACCCATAAATAATGAATTGAGCAATATGGCAAAAATAGCACCTACATCAGTTGAATTCCATATCCACCAGGTTGTAATTGAATTCCATATTATAAAAGCAGGAAACACATAAAGCATTCCACTCATTTTTGTATACAAATGCTTGTAATCTCTCAAATTATCAAGAATAATCAACAACGGAATAAAGGCGAAGAAAATTAAAAATGGGAATCCCCAATCTGGCCAAGAAGCTGAGAAAATCAAGCCCGAAAGAGCTGAAAGTAAGAGCAATTTGTATTTTTTCATTTCATATCATTTCTTCTGCAAATTTATAGAAATAAAACGAATCGGCATTAAGTTCATTTACAATCATGGATTGATTCTTTTTTTATATTTTTGTGATGTAGATGGTTTGCTTTTTCTAAAATGGATAAAGAAATCATTTCTTTATTGACTAAAATTAAGGATATTTAATGATTGAAAATTTTTAAAATGAAGGACGAAATAATTATATACCAATCGGAAGAGCTATCAACTCATGTAGAGGTTAAAGTTGAGAACGATTCTGTTTGGCTTAATCGCCAGCAGATATCAATATTATTTAACAGAGATATAAAAACGATAGGAAAACACATCAACAACGTTTTTGATGAAAATGAGTTGGAAAAAACTTCAACTGTCGCAAATTTTGCTACAGTTCAAAATGAGGGTGGCAGAAATGTTGAAAGACAAATAGAATATTATAACCTTGATGTAATAATCTCAGTTGGTTACAGAGTCAAATCCAAACAAGGCACACAGTTTAGAATTTGGGCAAATAAAGTGCTAAAAAGCTATTTATTAAAAGGATATGTTGTTGACCAGCGATTTGAACGATTGGAGTCCGAAATGCAATCAGTTAAAAATCAACTTAATGATATAGATTTTAAAATAAATACAAGTCTTCCGCCCAATCAAGGCATTTTGTTCGATGGTCAGATTTTCGATGCTTATGTTTTTGTGAGTAACATTATAAAATCGGCAAAATCGTCTATAGTGTTAATAGACAATTATGTTGACGAAAGTGTTTTGTTGATGCTCTCAAAGCGAAACATCAAGGTTTCGGCCATAATTTACACAAAAAATATAACCAAACAATTCGAGCTTGATTTACAAAAACACAATCAACAATATCAAAAAATTGATATCAAAAAGTTTGAAAAATCGCACGATCGATTTTTGATTATCGACCAAAAAGAGGTTTATCATATTGGAGCTTCTCTGAAAGATTTGGGAAAGAAATGGTTTGCTTTTTCCAAAATGGAAAAAGAAACCATAACTTTATGGACTAAAATAAAAGATATTTGATGGTTGAAAATTTTTAAAATGTAGGACGAAATAATTACATATTTACCCATTGAAAATTTATTATATGGAGTCTTATCATCAATGAAAAATAATATGAAATCAGTTACTATTTTAATGGTTTTAGTTTTAAACGGTAGTTTCTTGTTTTCGCAAGTAGATTATGATTTGAAAA
>CAZFPO010000197.1:0-2420 GCA_964521105.1 uncultured Lentimicrobiaceae bacterium
ATTCGGGAGGTGGAGTTTTTACTTATTACTTAGTAAAAGGTATGTTAGGACAATCGGACAGAAACAAAGACAATAAAGTTACTATTTTCGAACTTGATAATTATCTATATGAAAATGTTTCTACTGATACAAAAAACTCCCAAACCCCAACAATACTTGGAAATAAATCAGACGTTTTAGCTTTTGTTAAAACCGACTTAGTGGCTATGTTTGAATTTTTAAATAAAAATTCTGAAAAAACAGGAGACTTAGCCATGACTAATTCGCGTGGTATGGAAGATGAAATTAAAGACCCAATTTTGAAAGATAAATATGAAAAATTCAATAAATGTATTCATAACGGTAATTTAGTAAGGATTGATAGCACAATGACAGATTCTGTTGCTTACGAATTTTATAATGAAATATCAAAATTAGATAAAGATGGATTTTGGGCAAGAAATTCAAAACGTAAGCTTGTGGGAGCTCTTCAAAATAAATACATGACGTTTATTAATAACATTATTGAAGATGGAAAAATTTCAACATTGTTTAACGACAATGAAGAAAAAAAATTGGTAACAAAAGAAATTGATATAGCTTATAAACTCATAGATAACAATATACCTAATTATAAAAGCATTTTAACTGCCCAAACCATATTAACCACTTTTAATTCAGAGTTTGAAACAAAACAAAAAGGCTATTTATCTTATTTACCAATTATCGACAGTTGCATATCATTAAGCCCACAAAATAGCTTAATGTACTACATTAAAGGTAAACTTTATGGATTAATTGGCAATATTGATAGTGCATCTTACTTTTTTGATTATGCGAATTTATTTTCACCAAATTTTGTGTCACCCTTAATTAATAAGGCAGATATTGAATTTGCTAAGAGTAATTATTTGAACACCATTGATTGTCTGAAAAAAGCAAAAATTGAAACCAAAAGCATCAGTAGTTATCAACGATGGCATAAGATTTACATTAAATCGCTACTTAAACTCGATAGAAAATTGGAAATAACAAACTATATTGATTCTTTAGAAATTAATAATGACATTAATCAATTAACACCAATTAAACTGATAGGTTTTGCTGGTTTTTACAAATGGTATCGAACCGAAATTGACTCAAGCCATAAAGAAAATTATATTAAAAAAGAGAATGGTTTTTTGCTTTTTGCTAAAAAAAAGGAGTTTGAAAATAATACAAGCATTTCCATATCAAATTTAACAACAAAAATTGATTCGTTGAATAATAAAATTCGATTCTACAATCAACTTATTGAATATTATTACGATCAAAATACTGATTCATCATCATACTATTATAACAAATTGATTGAAAGTCAGAATTCACTTTGTAATTATGAACCTAACATTGTAAACTACATGTCGTTATTAGGCTCCTATTTAGGTATTGAAAACGTTGATGAATCGATAAAAATTTTAGAAAAAATGGTTCAATTAGGATTTGTGAATTTTGACATTTTAGATAATAGTGAAGGTACCGAAATACTCCTAAAAGACAAACGTTATAAAAATATAAAGAAAAAAGCTCTTTCAAAAAAATAAAATTAACACCTAGGATAATGAAAAAAAACCTTTTGATTTTATTGTTTTTAATTACCTTAATTCAACTAAAAGCACAACTAAACTTCAATACGTATATAAATGCCGATTCAGCATTCAGAACCGTGTTGCAAGGAACTGGAATATACAATATTAGCTTTACCAGCATGGATAGTCAGCCTGGAGCATGGGGCGTTTTTTATTCAAATACGAATACAGGATTAGGCTTCAATGATGGAATTATAATGACAACAGGTATCGTAAATGGTATCTCTCAAAATGTTTATAATTTTCTTAGTGCCAATAATGGAGGGTCTCAATCAACCTTTATTGAAAATGCTTTTGGATATACACCCAACTACGACCAATCAACTTTTCAAATAGGTGTTATTCCGATTTTCGATACACTTGCCATTACTTATGTATTTGCATCCGAAGAATACCCCGAATATGCTGGTACTGGATATTCAGATGCTTTTGGAATATTTATTTCAGGACCAAATCCTCAAGGAGGTAATTATAACAACTATAATTTTGCACTTCTTCCCGACACTATGGTGCCAGTAAATGTAAACACTGTAAATAACGGAAACAATAATAGTGGACCATGTGTAAACTGTGAATATTATAAACCCGGTATAACTAACATTGTTTATGATGGTTTAACAACCGAGATTACCTCAAAAGTTGTTGTAACTCCAAATCAATATTACACCATTGTTTTTTCAATTGCCGACGTTACTGATAGATATTATGACTCTGGATTATTTTTAAAAGCCCACAGTTTAAAAAGCATCTGCGATACAACATATTACACCGACAATTATGTAACACTTTGTCAGGGTGACATATACAACTTTA
>CAZFPO010000198.1:0-2418 GCA_964521105.1 uncultured Lentimicrobiaceae bacterium
ACAAGTTTTATCACACTTTTTTTTCTTTTATACCTAAATTTTTTCGGAGTTAGGGTTTGAAATGTTTTTTCGTCCAATAAATTTTTGTAATCAGCTTTTTGCTTCTCAAAAGTAGGGTTTTGGGGTGGCGAATTTTGTATATATCGAGCACAAAAACACCATACTGCACCATGATCGTTGTTTATAAGCGTTTGTTGCAACTCAATTACTTTATGTGAACGAAGAAATTTGTTCATTTCTTCGAGTGCCTGTCCATCATCGGATATTGGAATATTAAAAATTTTTACCTGCATTTTCAAAAAAAATTTGTGTACTTCGTACCGTGTTCTTAATTCATAAACCTTCCAAAAAGCCTTTTTGCTCCCTACGGTCGCCTTTTGGCTTTTTGCAGGTTTATTCATTTTTTTAGCTCAATAACACCCGATAAATATCAGTATGAACTATGGGCAAGGCGGAAGCCAAGACCGTAGTCGCGATCGCCGGGGCTATAGCAGGTACGATTAGCCACACGGCAGAAAGAAGCACCACTGTACCAGCTACCGCCGCGATCCACGCGGGAAGAACCTGAATTTGCCCCTTGAGGGTCGGTTTGCGTACTGCTACTATAATTGCCATACCAGTCGGCACACCACTCCCAAACATTACCGCTCATGTCGTAAAGGCCCAGTTCGTTAGGACGTTTTAATCCAACCTGATGTGTGTTATTACCACTGTTACTTTCATACCAAGCTACATCGCTTAAATTGTTACCACCTGCATACTGGAATCCCTTACTATTGTTGCCACCACGGGCGGCAAACTCCCACTCGGCTTCGGAAGGCAAACGAAAACTCTTGCCTGTACGGCGATTAAGCTCATTAATAAAATCCTGAACCTCATTATAACTTACATAATACATTGGATAGTTAGCACCCTCACCGTAGATGGAATAACTTGAACTTGCTTTATCGCGTTGCGTTCTTATCGAAGTACCCATTACTGCTTCCCACAACTCTTGTGTTACCTCGAATTCGGCAATGCTAAAATCGGAAACATTAACCGAATGTATCGGTTTTTCATCATCTTCGGTGTTGCTACCCATTTCGAACGAACCACCCTGCACGTTTATCATTTTAAAACTCACGCCACCAACCGATACTGCGTACGAAGAGCTATTGGAATTTGAGGAAGTAGTTTTGCCACTTGAAGATGCCGTAGGTTTAATACCAATGAGCGAGTTTGCAAGTTCTTCAAGTTTTTCAAAGAGGTCATTTTCGCCGTCCTTGGTTTTTACGTAGCTTTGAGCTTCCACAGATGCTGTGTTTACATTAACAATTTTAGCGGTAACAAAAAAATTGGTTCCCATTTTTTCAATCATAGAAACACACACAAAATCGGCACCAATTTGTTTACCAAGTTCAATAACTTCGCCATCGTTTACCAAACCGAGTGTTTGATATTTGTATTCTTCTAATACCTTATCAATCAACGCACGTTCAACGGGTTTATAAAATGTAGATTTTGTTAAACTTGTACTGAGAATTTCACGTACAACACTTTTATAACCCGTATTGTTTTTATCTTGCGGGTCAAATATTGCAATTTTGTTTTGAGCAAGTGCTGCACTAATTAATATCAGAAAAGTGATAAATAGTAAGCTTATTTTTTTCATATTAATATAATTTATGAATTGCAAAAATAAAAAAATATAGATAAATGAATAGTAAATTTAGTAAATTATTTTTGAATAGTCGGGGAATTTGGTTAAATATCCACCTTCAATTTTTGTGGATTTTGCCTGCTATCAAAAACGCTTAATACTAGAACATCCAATTTATTTACCAAATAAACTATCTTATAGTTTCCTTCTATCAAATATCTAATATTTTTTTGTAGATGAATTAATAATTCTTCGGCCTGACCTAAATTTGGATTTGACTCTAAATGTAGTGATTTATCAACGATTGCATTCACAATTTTTCGAGCAACTCTTAAATTCGCAACACATGTATAATAGTCCTTAATTTCTTTTAAATCATGTATCGCTGAATCCGACCACAGTACCATCATTTCCATGATGAAATATCTTTTTTTAATCTTCTGGCAGTAGTAACTTTGTTTTTTTTGTAATCAACAATGGATTCATTCACTCGATTTTCGTAATGTGATAAACTCATGGGTTTCATTTCTTCCTCGTACATTTTTTTTCGTTCTTCTCGAAGTATTTCCTCAAATCGTTCAAGAATATTGATATTAGCAGTCCGTAGGAACTCTTCAATAAATTGTAGTTTTCGAGTTTGTATGTCCATGATTTTTTTTTGTATAAAAGTACAAAAAAATAAAATTGGGAGTGAAAAATTAAAAAAAATGATTTTCAAAATACAAATTTTCTTCATTTAATCTTAAATTGGAAAACAATTTCTCAAAACTCGCACGCCA
>CAZFPO010000199.1:0-2290 GCA_964521105.1 uncultured Lentimicrobiaceae bacterium
TGCTTTCGTATAGAGATTTCAAATATTCCTTATTTTTGTTTTCAAGATATTGAGGGAAACCTCCATCCTTAAAATATCCATAAAAAGCTTTGCTTAAAAAAGCCCTGCCTTGAGTTGTGTAAATCTCTTTTTCGGAATATTTCAAATTATTAAACTTCAAATATTCGACAAACGAAAATGGGAAAAGCTCGAACTGTATATACCTCCCCGTTAGATGAGTGCCTAATTCGCGACTAAGCATTGTAGCATTTGAACCTGTAACATACACTTTATTACCCGAATCATAGAGTCGCCTCACAAAGCGTTCCCATCCAACAACGTTTTGAATTTCATCAAAATAAAACGTTTGTTGATTCCCAAAAAGTTCAATAAAAACTTCATGTAAAATCTGAAAATCATCTACCGTAAAATGAATTAGTCGTTCATCTTCAAAATTTAGATAATAACTCTGCTCTTTATTCGATTTTCGTATCTGATTTAATAAAATTGACTTTCCACACCGCCTAATACCTGAGATAACAATAATTTCATTACATGTTAATAGGGTCGTTGGAAAATATCTCTCAACGAGTGTTTTTTTTAAATCTAATTGCTGCTCAAATATTATTTGTTTTAATGTTTGCTTCATAATGGTTTGAATTTATCTCAAAAACTAGCAACAAAGATACAAAGTTTCCATTTATAACGAAACATTTTGACATTTTGTTTCAATTGACAACAGAAACTTTTTATCAATAGTTTCCATTTCAAATAGACATTTATCGCAATAAGTACCCATTTTAAATGGACACTTTTAACATAAGAATCAACTATTATCCAAAAGAGCCTCTAATATGCATCTTGATATATGGCAAAAAGCCCCTACCTAATTAAATGAATTTAATGAAGAATTACAGCTTGCATTTTATTCCTTTATCGCAAATAAATTTATTTAAATCTTCTGGCTTCAGCACTTTATCGTATTGACTTTTTACTTTTCCAAGCTTGCAATCCTCTGTTATTAATTTTAAAAAGTCCTTAAAGTCAGAATTTTCACTAGCAAGTCTGTTTACAGTATCCCAGTCAATTTCTTGATTAATTTTTGAAGGAAAAACAATTTCACTTTCAAAAACATTTTCAGGATTTATTTTAATGACTCCAATCCCAAAAGCATTATTAAGTCTTCTCACTTCATCCTTAAAAGTCGGGTCATCATCAAAATTAAGAGTTACTAAATATCCCTCATTTGCCCAACTTGAATTTGAAACTGCTTGAAAATATGATTGTCTTAAGTTGCTAAAACTAAGTGATATTTTTAATTCGAATGAGAATAACTTTATAGAAGTGATTGAAAGATGATTTTGAATTTCTAACGTTTCTTGTTTATAGTCCCTGAATGGAAAATAAACACCAACAATATCTGGATGCAACCATTCATTTTGTCCTTTTGTTGCTTTCGTAGAGTTTTCGTGAAAAATTGTTTTTAGACTTGCTTTAAAATGCGTATTACCATATGCATAAGCAACTAAAACTGGGTGTAAATCTCGTTCATTGAATTTTTTAGTTTCTTCCTTTTCTTTCAAAATAACTTCTGTTTCTTTTATCTTTTGAATTTTTTGAATATCATTTTTTTCGATAAGCTTTCTTAAAAAAAACTGGGCAGGTCTTTCGCTAATCTGAATAATCATCGAATTATCGCCATTATTATTTATGTCTGTGTAACAATAGGCTGCAATAGTAGCCCAAGGTGTTTTCCCACTTGTAGTATAATCTCCTATTACCCCTAATTCATTTGCATTCTCCCAAATTTCCTTTGCCGATAGAGGTGAACCTACTTTCTCAATTGTTTTTTCAATAATATCCCAAAATGTGGTCTTTGCCATTTTTTCTTGTTTGTAATTATCTTAAAAGGTTTTCAAGTAAAAAAAACTTTTTTTTTCTGATTAAAGTCCAAATTTAATCTTCTTTTTTAAAATATCAAGATTAAATTTTATTTTTTTCTCCCACAGAGTCTCCTGCAAGGGACTCTGTAGTAGCTGTGTTAATAGAAAACAAGAATAAACCAACATTGTTGTTTATCTTCTAAAGCGAATCACCAATAGCTTGTGATGTAAAAAACATCAATACTCTTTTTTTGAGCAAACCATCCTACACTCCTGCTTTTGTCGGGTGCAATTGCATTCGCCGAAGGCTTTTTCGATGAGTTTGCGTTGTTGCTGCTTATGCAGTTGGCTCGATCCAGTTGCCGGGCTACTACTGTCGGGTCGTCCAATCAGTCGCAACGGAACTTCCTTGAAATTGCGTGATAAAT
>CAZFPO010000200.1:0-2274 GCA_964521105.1 uncultured Lentimicrobiaceae bacterium
ACTTCAAACACCTTTGATTCTTCACAAAAGTCGAAATTTGCACCTAACTTTTGAAGACCTACAAAGTGAGTATCTAATTTTCGTCTTCCAATTTTATCTCCCCCTGGTTTTGGAGCAAAGGCTTTCCCAAATCGAGCCAATAATGGTCCTATAATCATAATTGACCCCCTAATACTTCTAGCTAATGAAGTAAATTCGTTCGTCTTAAGACAATCTAAATCAATATGTTGAGCTTCAAATTCAAATATCCCATCGCCGATTTTTTCAACTCGGACACCGAGATTTCCAATAAGTTTTATTAAATTATTGACATCTAAAATATCAGGTATATTTGATATAATAACTTTTTCATGAGTTAGTAACACTGCACATAAAACCTGTAAGGCTTCATTTTTTGCACCTTGAGGGATAATTTCGCCATGCAAACTATACCCACCTTGAATCTCGAAATATGACATAAATTGCTTAATTTTAAAGCAAACCTATAAAAAAAAAAGCAAACAACGTCTATTAGCACTTGTTTTTACAATATATTAACCCAATTTAAAATTAAATAACTGTATTAAAATGATTTTCAGGACTTAATTTAAAATTTCAACCTTATCTCCAATTTTTTTCAATTCCTCAACAATCAAACCCAATTGATTTTCTTCTTGTAAATGAAATGTAACCGTAATTCGAACAAAACCCACTGGTACAATATGCGAAAACCTATCGTGAGAAACGTCTTGAATACTAGCTTTTAGATGTTCAAGAACGGTAGTTATTTCGTTAAGTTCACCTGACACATCAGGAACTAACAAGGCAACACGGACTCTTAATCCTTCGTTAAGCATTCCTTTTTCGAGAATTTGCTCCAATAAAGGCATTTTTATATTTCCGCCCGAAATTACTGCAACTACACGTTTACCTTTGCAATCTCTTTTTTGCATAGCGATTGCTGCCAACGAAACCACTCCCGATGGCTCTGCTAAAATCTTTCCACGTTGCAATAACAAATAGGTAATATGAGCAATTTCGTCGTCTGAAACAACTAAAAGTTCATCCACAAACTCTTGAATTATTTTAAACGTGAGTTCACTTGGTCGTTTTACCGCTATACCATCTGCTATGGAAGAAATCTTGGGAAGAGTTATAATTTTATTTTGTTCGATAGAGCCTTTCATCGAAGCCGTTCCTTCGGATTCAACCCCGATAATTTTAATGTTGGGATTAATCTGTTTTGCAGCTATCGCGATTCCGGAAATTAAACCTCCACCACCAATTGGAACAAATATTTCATCCACATTTTCTAACTGATCGATGATTTCTAAACCCACCGTGCCCTGACCAGCAATAATTAAAGAATCGTCGAACGGTTCAATAAAGGTAGCTCTGGATTGTTCGGCATACAATTTTGCTTCAGCGTATGCTTCATCAAAATTGTTTCCAATTAAAATAACTTCAGCACCATACCCTTTAGTAGCGATTACTTTTAGAGGAGGTGTAAAAATAGGCATAAATATTTTGCTATGAATTCCTAATCGTGCAGATGCAAAAGCAACACCTTGAGCATGATTTCCAGCCGAAGCACAAGTTACACCATTTTTAAAATCATCAGAATGCAAATGAAATAATTTATTGTATGCTCCCCTCACTTTAAAAGAGCCAGTTGACTGCATATTTTCGAGCTTCATAAACACTTCTGCACCCGACATCGTTGAAAAAGTTCGACTATACTCTATGGGAGTATCTTTAATAATTGGTTTTAATACTTTTCGGGCTTCTATAATGTCTGAAAATTTTGGGGCTAATTTACCGTTTTTCATCGTAGTTATTTTTTTGCAAACTTATTCATTTTTAACAAGCTGTAAGAATAATTTTGGATAATTAATCAAAAAAAAGAGGTTGCCAAAACAACCTCTTTGATAACGATATTATGATTATCGCCCCCTGATGTATCTGTTTAATTCATCGATGCTTGATGAAAAAGTGAAAGCATTGTTTACTACAAAATAGTTTCCTTGGTCAACAGTGCGGTCGTAGGCAAATTTAGCAAGTTCTAATTTACTGCTATCAAAGGTTAACATTTTTACTAATTCTAACACTTGACGTGAAGTTATTTTATTTTTATACAATGCTGATTTAGCTGTTTCTAATTTTGAAGAGTCGAAATATTGATTTTCGATGGTGTTTTTTAAGATGTTAAATTCATAATCTCCCATTGAATAATAGTTGTTGCCATAATTGTTGCCATGCGAATTTCCGTAGCTTCCTCCATAATTATTACCATAA
>CAZFPO010000201.1:0-2268 GCA_964521105.1 uncultured Lentimicrobiaceae bacterium
GAACTGCAAAGATAAAAAAATTAGGTGAAAGATTGAGTATTCATTAAAATAATTAACCCGAAAAATCCTAGTTATTTCATATATTATAATGTAGAATCTTTACGTCCTGGTCTTTCTCTTAATCGAAAACCGATTACTAACGATGATATTAAATACTTATGGGCAACATTTAAAACTATTGATGAAAACTTTAACAAACAACAGATTGAAGTTATAACACAAGTAGGAGTTCTCATTACTCTAAAAAAAGAGCGAATTGATTTATATAACTTATTAACAAATAAAATAAACCTCAAAGGTGTTCGAGCAATAAATAAAAATTGTAAAAAAATAACCACAAAAGAAGAATTAAAAATATATCTGAACACTATAATTAATTAATTATGAAATCATTAAACACATACGATAATTTTGTACAATTTTACCAGAATGAAATTGCACATATAAATAGCATAAGAATAGATGGAAACATTAAAGGAGGTAATCGTAAATCGGCTGGAACTTTTAAATTTAATAATGATATTTGGAAAGTACATCAAGATTCTGACATTTCACCACTAAAAATAGCTTTTGAAGCATTCAGTAATAATCAAATCCCATTCACTGAGGTTGACTCAAAAGGGAATAAAGGTAGATGCTTGATCCTAAATCCTAATATATACGGTGATTCTGATTATAAAAACATGTACATATACAAGGTTAAAAAAGTATAGTGAATCTGACAGATTTATTGTTCGAATACTCATAGCAAACGTAAACTTAAAATCCTCTAAAAATGAGTCTTTTTTTTAGTTTTTTTGCCGTAATTAAAAAACAATTCAGATAATATCATAGAAATGGAACTTCTGAGCAAGAGATTTATACAACATTTTACATAAATATTGAATGAAAACTCCGTTTGGTAATCGGCATTTTTTAATACATTTGTAAAGAAATATTAAATTCGTTATTAATGTCGGCACAGATTAGAAAATTTTCGGAAGTAGCAATGCGTGAATTGTGCCGTATTATAAAGGACAAATCGGGAATTCCGATGACTTCCATGTTTCATTGCAGTCAATTGTCGCATAAGTTGCAGTTAGAATTAAATAAAACAATTTCGGAGTTTACCATTGCACGGGTTTTTGGAGTATTAAAGACCAAATCAATACCTTCGGTTTACACGCTAGATATCCTTTCTGATTACATTGGATTTGAATCTTGGGATGTTTTTTACGTTAAACACTTTGATGAAATGAGTGAAGGTGAAAATTGCTTTACTAATCCAAAATCAGACTTTTTTGTTTCAAAAGGTGAATTAATGCTGTTAAAATATACCTTGGAAGAAGAATCATATCGCCCTGTAGTAAGGTATTTAGAGCAAAAATATTCCAACTTAAACTTATGTTGTCCAACAGTATTTAATGAGGGTATTTGGGAAATTTCGTCGGTTATTGGTAGTCATATTCGTAAATTATCCAATCCAAACAGTGCATTTATGTCGGTAATTTCGAAAAATGACAACATCCGAACTCCATTTTTTAATTATTGGGTTGATATGGATGGGCTGGATAGTTATTATGACCTATTGTTGGAAAAGAATTTTGTAAAGAATATTAATCCAAATTCAAATGATTTTTCAAAGGATGAAATTTGGTTTTATTGTATTCGAATGTATCATGCCGTTTATACTCTTGATAAGAAGAAATTATTAAAGCATGGATACCAATTATTTACGAAATATAATGAAGCGAAGGTCAACATCTCGTTAACACCTTATTTGTATCCGATATATCGTTTTCATGCCATGCACATTGTATATCAATATTTTTCTGAACCGAAAACATCATCGAATTGGTATGTGCAAAAGATGACTGAATATGACGAATGCATATACGGAGATAGTACATTTAATAATGTTTTTAGAGCTGGTTTTTTTGCTGAAGCATTATTTATAGCCAATCAATATTCATTGTTGCTAAATTGTTTTTCGAGTACGTTCTACAAATTGCAAATAGAAGTATCTAACCAAAAAAATACTAATTGGTACTTTTCTACAGAAGAAATTTTATTTTTGTTTTATTATCACATTAGCTATTTTTACGTTCATGGCTATATTGAGTATGATGAGAACAAGGGGTTTATTTATAACGATACAATTAAAATTAAGGAAACCGATGATTCAAAACTTATAAAGTTGTTTTTTTCAAAAATGATAAAATTGGTTTATTCCGAAACATTGTTGTCCGATAAAAAAAATCAAAGAGAAGGAAGCATAAAACTTCCTTT
>CAZFPO010000202.1:0-2139 GCA_964521105.1 uncultured Lentimicrobiaceae bacterium
AAATTTATCGCAAAGAAACTGATCCTGTTAAACGAACTGCAATATACAAACAAATCGATAGTTTGTCGTACGAAGCTTCCAAGCTAGCTATTCCTAACGAATATGATAAATTGGTAAAATCAATTGGCTCACAAGGAACTAATGCAGGAACGTCAAACGATTATACAATTTACATTGAAAATGTTCCCTCTAATCAACTTCGCAACTGGGCAGTAATTCAAGCCGACAGATTTTCGCACCCAGTACTCCGTTTATTTCATACCGAGTTAGAAACCGTTTACGAAGAAAAAAACATGTCGTTAACTAACGATAACCGAAAAGCATTTGAAGCAATGTTTCAGGGACTATATCCACATCACCCTTATGGAACGCAAACAACCTTAGGCGAAACCGAACATTTGAAAAATCCATCAATGAAAAATATTCGCGAATTCTTTGATAAATATTACATTCCCAATAATATGGCAGTTTCCATTTCGGGTGATTTTGACCCAGACGAAGCGATAAAAATTATTGATGAAACATTTGGAAAATTAGTAAAAAAACCTCTTCCAGAATTTAAATTTACTCCCGAACCTCCCATTACTTCTGTTATCGAGAAAACAGTAGTAGGTTTAGATGCCGAAAATGTACGCATAGCATTTCGTTTTGGTGGTGCATCTTCGACAGACGCCAATATGGTTAACTTAATTTCCATGATGTTATCCAACGACAAAGCTGGTTTAATCGACTTAAATATTAATCAAAAGCAACTTACTTTAAATGCTTCGGCTTTCCCATACGTTTTAAATGATTACTCTTCCTTAGTTTTAGTTGGAACCCCAAAAAATGGTCAAACATTAGATGAAGTAAAAAACTTGCTTTTAGAACAAATAGAAAAACTTAAAAAAGGCGATTTTCCAGATTGGATGTTGCAAGCTGCAATTAATAACATGAAACTGGATCGTTTAAAAGAATTTGAAACAAATCAAGGCAGAGCTATGGCAATGGCAAGTGCATTTATGAATAATATCCCATGGGAAAAAGAAGTAAATGTTATCAACGAGATTTCGAAAATTACAAAAAAAGATTTGGTTGATTTTGCAAATCGCACCTTAGGAAATAATTATGTGGTAGTTTACAAAAAACAAGAAAAACCTGCCGATGTAGTTAAAGTTAGCAAGCCAGCTATTACTCCAATTTTTATTAATCGTGATGCCGAATCTACTTTTTTGAAAAATATTAAAGCGAGTAAAGTTCCTCAAATTGAGCCAGTTTTTATTGATTATACAAAAGATATTACACGTGTAAAATTGAAAAACAACATCGAAATGTTGTACACTAAAAATGTTGAAAACAAAACATTCAATATTTATTACTACTTCAAATTTGGAACGTATAACAATAAAAAACTCGATTTAGCCATCGATTATCTTCCTTATTTAGGAACATCCAAAATGACTGCCGAACAAATTAATCAAGAGCTTTATAAAATTGCATGTAGTTTTAGTGTATCGGCTGGAAGCGAAGAAACATGGGTTTCGATTAGTGGTTTAAGCGAAAATATGGAAAAAGCAATCGCCATTGTAGAAGATTTGTTATTTGATCCTAAACCAGATGAAAAAGCTCTTTCAAATCTAATCGATGATATTTTAAAATCCCGCAATGATTCTAAAGCAAATCAACGCAGTAATTTTTCGGCATTGGTTAGTTATGCAACATTTGGCGAAAATTCCCCTCGAAAATATATATACAGCGAACAGGAATTAAAGTCGATTAAAGCAGAAGAACTGGTTACTATTTTAAAAAATCTTTTTTCATTTGAACATCAGATATTAGCGTATAGTCCGGACGAACCTCAAGCAGTAAAATTGGCTTTAGATAAATTGCATAAATCTACTCCAACTTTCCAAAAGCCAGCTCCAGCAGTAAAGTTTGAGGAACTTGAAACGAAAGAAAACAGAGTTTTGTTTGCTAATTACGACAGTAAACAATCGTATTTGCAACTAATTACACGTTGTAATAAATATCAACCTGAACTAACTTCCATAATTTCACTCTACAATTCGTATTTTGGTGGAAGTATGAATGCTATTGTTTTTCAAGAACTTCGCGAAAAACGTTCGCTAGCTTATACCGCTCGTTCAACTTTTGAAACTC
>CAZFPO010000203.1:0-1994 GCA_964521105.1 uncultured Lentimicrobiaceae bacterium
GATATGTGGACATACATTTCGATGGAATATTTTAAACAACGCACTATTGCTGGTGAAGTAGGTTCTTCGGCAATGCCTCATAAAGTTAATCCAATTGATTTTGAAAATTCGGAAGGAAATTTAGGAATTGCCAATGCATATTTTGAATTTTTATCTTCTAAATTGCCAATTTCTCGTATGCAACGCGATTTAACCGATTCAACTGTTACTCGAAATATTGGAGTTCCTATTGCTCATTGTTTAATTGCTTGGAAATCGTTGTTAAAAGGAATCTCAAAAATAGAACTTAACAACAAAAAATTAGATGATGACTTAGAAGCCAATTGGGCGGTTGTAGCCGAAGCTATTCAAACTATTCTGCGTCGCGAAAAATACCCAAATCCTTACGAAGCTTTAAAAGAGCTAACTCGTGGTAAATCAGGCATAAACAAGGAAAGTTTGCATTATTTCATCGAACATTTAAACGTTGATGAAACGATAAAAACGATGTTAAAAACAATCACTCCGCAAAATTATGTCGGCATTTTACCATCGAAATCAAAATAAGAAATGAAACGTTTTAGAAGAATTTTTTACTGGCTTAAACCTTATACACCTCGTTTAACAACGATAGTTTTTGTGAATTTTTTTTCCATCCTTTTTTCAATATTTTCGCTTACACTATTAGCTCCCTTTTTAATGTTGCTTTTTGACAAAATACCTTTAGTAGTTAATAAACCGGTTTTTGTTTTTTCGTCGGATACCATTATAAATTATTTTTATTATATAATTAGCAATATTATTCAACTCTACGGCAAAGAGCAAGCATTGTTATTTATCTCCGTTTTAGTTTTTATTGCTTTTTTGTTAAAAAATGGCTTTGATTATTTTGCTAATTGGATGATGGTTCCAATTCGAAATGGTGTGGTTAGAGATATGCGAAATAAAGTGTATCAGAAAATTTTAATTTTACCAATTTCATTTTTTTCATCGCAACGTAAAGGCGATATAATATCTCGAGGAATAAATGATGTTCAGGAAGTGGAAGTGATGATTTTACGTTCGTTACAACAAATATTTAGGGAACCGTTAACCATATTAATGTACTTATGTGTTTTATTTTTTATTAGTACTCGATTAACCTTATTTGTCTTTTTGATTTTGCCTATTGGCGCATTAATTATTGGTTTAATTTCACGAAAACTTCGGAAAAAATCGTTTCAAGCAAAGGAGCAAATGGGTAGTTTGTTATCGATGATTGAAGAAAGTATTTCGGGCTTAAGAGTTATTAAAGCGTTTAATGCAATCTGGAGTGCCGAATCGATATTTAAAAAACGGAATCGAAGATATACTAAATTAATGATAAAAATTTATAGGAGAGTCGATTTAGCGTCACCTATGAGCGAATTTTTAGGAACTATTTTAGTGATGATAATTATGATTTATGGCGGAAGTATGGTGTTAAAAGGCGAATATGGTTTAACGGCTGAACTTTTTATTACATACATTGCATTATTTTCTCAAATTATAAATCCTTCAAAAACTATCTCGGTAGCATCATACAATTTCCGAAAAGGAATGTCATCTCTTGATAGAATAGATGAGGTTTTAAATGCCGATGAACGAATTTTAGAAGTTCCAAATGCATTAGATAAAAATGATTTTGAAAATTCTATTGAAATTAAGAATGTGAGTTTTGCTTATGAAAACAAAGATGTATTAAAAAATATAAACTTTACCATTGAAAAGGGAAAAATGTATGCAATTTGCGGTCATTCAGGAGCTGGTAAAACTACATTTACCGATTTGTTGCCTCGATTTTATGATATTCAACAGGGTGAAATATTAATTGATGGAATTCCAATAAAACAATTGAAAATAGATAAGTTACGTGCTTTATTTGGTATTGTTTCACAAGATACTGTATTGTTTAATGATACCGTATTTAATAACATAGCGTTTGGCAAACCCAATACAATCGAAAGTTCGGTAATTCAAGCTGCCGAAATTTCAAA
>CAZFPO010000204.1:0-1946 GCA_964521105.1 uncultured Lentimicrobiaceae bacterium
ACCTTGTTAATTTATTGATTAATAAACAAATAAAAAATTATATACACATGAAAATTTAGATTTAAATCATGATAAGAATAAAAAACGATTAGTAGAAAATAAACAAAATATTTATCTGCAAGAACTTGGAATTACTGATAATGAATGGCGAGTTAAGCCAAGTATGCAGGATAAATTCAAACAAATAAACAAATACATCGAAATTATTGAAGGCATAGTTAAAAATATTTCTGTGGATAAATCTTTTTCAATCGTTGATATGGGGAGTGGAAAGGGTTATTTAACGTTCGCTTTATACGACTATTTGAGTCGAAAAATGCCATTCAAACCGAATATTACCGGTGTTGAATTACGTAAGGAATTAGTAGAAAAATGTAATTTAATATCCGAAAAGTGTGAATTCGATAATTTAAAATTTGTTCAAGGTAACATTAAAGAAACCGAACTTTCGGCAATTGATATTCTCATTGCACTTCATGCTTGCGATACAGCTACTGACGAAGCAATTGCCCAGGGTATTACTAAAAAAGCAAAAGTTATTATTTGTGCACCATGTTGCCACAAACAAATTCGTTCGGAAATTAAACCAATTGTGCCTTTAAATTCCATTACAGAATATGGTATTTTGAAAGAACGACAATCTGAAATTTTGACGGATACAATTAGAGCCATGATTCTTGAATCGTATGGATATAAAACCAATGTTTTTGAATTTATTGAAACGGAACATACTCCAAAAAATGTAATAATTGTCGGAATTTTAAAGGAATATAACCAAATCCCTTCAAAGCAAATTATGGAGAAAATTGCAGAACTCAAAAAGCTATTTGGAATAAATCAGCACCACCTTGAAAAATTATTATCGATTGATTAAAATTATTTTTTTGTATCTTAGTGCTTTCAAAATAATGTACCATGAGAAAAATATTTTGTTCCTGCCTTATTATCACCATTTTAATTGGTTCAAAAATTAGTTGTTTTGGGCAAGTTCGTGAAATTGAACAACTTCCTGATGTTAGTACTATTGGAATGTTTGACACTACGGTTGTTTACAATGCATATAGAGTTAATGAGTATTACATTTCGACATTTGATGTTAAGCCCGAACAATTTTTGGAAATGATTGGAATGAAAGTTTCGGTGGCTGGAAAACTGAAGGTGAAAAAAGTACTTAAAGCTAACAGTACAAGCGAATACGAGGAAATAAAACTAATAAAAGGTCCATTTTTTATCATCATTAAGGATAAAAAACCAGATGAGGAATAGAAATTAGGGACTGCTGAAAAACGCTAAAATCAGCTTATACAGGCGAATTATTGTAAATTAAGAGCAATTAAATGCAAGCGTAACTAATTTATGTGAAAAATCCTTGCACTAATTCTTATATCTTATCTTTAAAAAATCTTCATTAAGCTTTTTTCAATTAAAAAATATTTAATTCTACAACTAATAAATTTTAGCTAGCCTTGAATAGGTTTATTTTGTCGCTTATTTCAACTCGAAGTCAGCCAGCTGGCTGACATCTTCGTTTTATAAGCTAAAACTAAACCTATTCATGACTTTTTCAGCAAGCCCTAATTAATTTCGATTTATCAATGTGTGATAAATTACAAAATTTTGATTTTTCCAAATTTCGTTAAAGTCAGAACACTCTGTTGCATCATTTTCCAATTTATCAAAATATATAGCTTTTTGATTTCTATCTTTACAAACTAAAAGGAAACTTGAATTAAATTGTTTCATTCGACTTTTTAGTTTATCTATTCCATCATATTTTTCGGTAGATAATGACTTGCGTTCGGTATAAAAATGCAATGCCAGAGGCTTTGCAAAGCATACAATTTCATTTTCAGGAACCAATTGTTTTAGTGCAATAAATGCTTCTTGTGCTTCGAGGCTGTTGGGTCCAATTATTTTTGAATCATGGTTGATAATAATATTTTTAA
>CAZFPO010000205.1:0-1906 GCA_964521105.1 uncultured Lentimicrobiaceae bacterium
GGCGGCGAAGCCGCCAGCAAGCCCCCATCTTTCCTTTACGAAGTTAAACCATTGTCATTCTGAACGATAGTGAAGAATCTCGATTTTTTATCTGCCAACAATTATTCATTATAAAAGAAATCTGTTTTTTAGTAAATTTGTTGAATTCTTTTAACAAAAATATTATGTCAAAATTTTGCAAGTTAGTTTTATTGATTTCGATGGTTTTTTGTTTTATTTCATCGAATTATGCTCAAAAAGTGAAATTATCATATATCGGAGCAGGATATAATTTATCATACGCTCCATTACGTAATGTGAATAAATTCATTGATTTATATAATGCCAAATCGGTTAAGGATGGGGGATATACTATTGATGTGCCAATGAAGCACTTGAACACATTAGATGGACTGAATTTTACCGCTGGAATTGGTTTTGATGATGCCATTTTTGATATTTCATGGACTCGAAGAGAATCATCTGTGGCTGCAATTTATGAAATACCCAATCATAGCGAACGACATGTTAGATATAAAACCGGAACGTTAAGTTTGGGTATGTTAATTCCCATGATGAACGAAGGTAAACTGAAAGTATATGGTGGAATGAGCATGGAATTTATTACCGGTGATTTGCAAACGTATATTATTTATGGAACAACTCCTAAGGAGTGGAGGGATTTGAATTCGTTTGGAAATTTTGGTTTACAACCTTGTATTCAAACATTCTACCGCCCAGTGGAAAATATTCCATTGCATTTAGGAATTAGAGTTTATTACCAAGCTAATATTGCCCGAAATGACATGTCGGGGCTTGAAACCGAAATGTATAATCACTGGACCGAAGATATATCTAAATTAAAAGCAACAGGTGGAAACTTAGGAATTATTTTTCAAGCAATATTATCAATTCAAGATTTGAAAAACAGAACACCTCGAGAAAAAAAGGTAAAACCTGTAAAAATGCCTGAAGTAGTTACGTCCGAAAATAAATTGCCATTCATGATTACCCTAAGTGGAACTGTTTCGGATGCTAAAAATGGAAAAATGATTGATGCTGTTGTCAATTTTACCAACGAAAAGGGTATAACAGAAAGTGTTTTGGCTAAAGATGGAAAATATTCAGTTCGATTAAGTAACAATAACTCGTATCAAATTCTGGTTGAATCATTTGGCTATCAATCGTTAAATTCTCAAATTACACTCGACAATGTGAAAACTGAAAAAATATCGAAAAATTTCGAATTAAACATGCTCAAAACAGGAGAGACAATAACTCTGAAAAATATCTATTTCGAAAGAGCATCAGCCGTTTTATTGGATGAATCGATTCCAGAACTTGAAAAAATTGTCTCGTTTATGAAAAATAATCCTCAAATTGCTATTGAATTGGCAGGATATACCAGTTCGGAAGGCAAAGATGATTACAATTTGCAATTATCCAGAGATAGGGCAAATTCCATAAAAACTTGGATTGTTAAACATGGCATAAATGAAAACAGAATTAATGCTAAAGGGTATGGTAAAGAAAATCCAGTTGCTGATAACGATACCGAAGAGGGACGAAAATTAAATCGTAGGGTTGAATTTAAGATTGTTAAGAGTGATTAGAAATATTGAGTTAGAAAGTGAAAAGTTCATAAAGTTCATAAAGTTCGAAAAGTTCATAAAGTAATTTGGTCATCGAGCGTAGCCGAGATGTAATGTTTATAAAGTTAATAATTCTGAAAGTATAGGAGCTTATGGAGTTTTATAATTATAGTATTGAATTAGTTATCAAAGTATAGATGTAATGAAAATTGATAGGTTTGAGGATATTATAGCATTGCAAAAGGCGAAATTTTTGTCTGTAAGAGTTTATACTATATTTAACCCAGATTACGCATTAGATAATTTGAATGGAAAATCGAAAACATTAGAATAGT
>CAZFPO010000206.1:0-1866 GCA_964521105.1 uncultured Lentimicrobiaceae bacterium
ATTATGCCAATTTTTTGCATTGGAGAGCAACTCGAAGAAAGAAATAAAGGTCATCATTTCGAGATTGTAAAATCACAACTCGAAAACACTGCTTTTAAATTAGAGAAAGACGATTTTGAAAAAATCACGTTTGCTTACGAACCAGTTTGGGCTATTGGTACAGGAGTTACTGCCACAATCGAACAAGCACAAGAAATGCATGCGTACATCCGAAAATTAATTCAAGAAAAATATGGAAACATAGTTGCCGACGAATGTTTTATTTTATACGGTGGTAGTTGTAATTCATCAAATGCATACGACCTATTTTTGCAACCCGATGTTGATGGCGGTCTGATTGGTGGAGCTTCATTAAAAGCCGATGAATTTTTAAAAATTGTTGAAATTGCCGAAGCGGTTACTGCTAATTCTTAAATTATGGATTACATAGAACTTAATTGCAAAGTAACACCCGTTTCTGAAGGCAACGATATTTTTATTGCTTGGCTTTCTGAATTTGGCTTTGAAAGCTTTGTTGAAAATGAAACCGGTTTTTTAGCCTATATTTCTTCTGATTTATATTCCACCGAAATGCTCACTGATATTTTAAATCATCCATTTGAAAATTTCACCTTTTATTGCGAAGAAAATTTTGTTCAAAATAGAAACTGGAATGCAGAATGGGAAAAAAACTATCCTTATGTAAATATTGATAATCGTTGTGTGGTTCGAGCACCATTCCATCAGCCCATTCCAAATGTTGAATTTGATTTGATTATTGAACCAAAAATGTCGTTTGGAACTGCTCACCATGAAACTACTAGTTCTATAATCCGACTAATGTTGTCGATGAATTTTGTTGGGAAAAAAGTGTTGGACATGGGTGCAGGAACTGGCGTTCTGGCAATTTTAGCTCTTAAAATGGGAGCCAGCGAATGTTTTGCTATTGATAATGATGAATGGGCTTTTCATAATAATATTGAAAACATCGAAAGAAATCATGTTGAAAATTGTAAGGTGATTTTAGGCGATGCTAACTTAATCCCCAACGAAGATTTTGATATCATTTTGGCAAATATTAATCGAAATATTTTGCTTCAAGACATGGAAAATTATGTAAAACGACTTAAAAAAAATGGGCTCATTTTGTTTAGTGGATTTTATGAAGGGGATGATTTTAAAATGATTACTCAAAAAGCAAACGCTCTAAATTTAAAATTATCTCGTTCCGAAGTATGCAATAAATGGACTGCAGCAGAGTTTATTAAAATGTAATTTGTGATTTGATAATTAGATAATAAAAACAATCTGTCAAATTAAAAACTTTATGAAAAACACTTTTCGGATTTTTTTTCTTTCCATTGGGTTAATTCTATTTATGTTTTCAAGTAAAGCTCAAACGCTTAAAGCATTTAATGAAGATTATACCCAAACTGTAACTGATGTAAAAAATTACTGCAATGGTTTAAGTAAGGATTTGAAAACTCGATCTGATGCCTTGGTTAAAGCGTTCGAGGCTTATTGGAGTTCAGTGGATATATATGATGAACAGAAAGAAGACTATGTAGCAACAATTAATTACATGGTTGAGCGAAAAATGCGACAATTTCAACAATTTGAAGCATTTACTTTTGCTTTTATGGCAGCTACAAAATGTAAACAAGAAGATGAAAGTTACGAAGCATGGGTAAAATGTGTTCGGTATGTTATTGAAACAAAACCTACTAAATTTGAGGAATTTTTAGATAATTCGCGAATGTTGATGTCGCAGGGAATTTTGTCAAAAAATAGTCAAATTGAGTGGTTTTCGTCAGGGCAAATGTTTAGTTACGAATTTGATAAAGAACCAAGGGTTAACTTAGGCGAAACCGACATTATTGGACGTGG
>CAZFPO010000207.1:0-1854 GCA_964521105.1 uncultured Lentimicrobiaceae bacterium
TTATTTTATTAATCGTTCGTATTACCTAAAAATAATCCTAAACTTAATTGGATAATAAATTGTTTATTTGATGAGGACATATATTTGCCGGTATAATCCCAACTGTTAACACTATTAAAAGCAGCCCAGTCGGTAGCAATTTCGGTATAACCACCACCTAACACAGGGTCGCCTTTTGCACCAAAATCGTGTATAGCAGCCGTAGGCATTATCGAATATGTTTTGGTTAAGCTTAAGGAAGCAAAGAAAATTTTGTAAAACAGATTTACTTTAGCTCCAAAACCAACCAAAATATTACGCCCCGAGTAAGTACCATCGAGTTTGTAATTGCCATACGTTTTGTATTTCCTAAAATATTCAACATAAGCATCCAAATCCACATCATTAATTCCTATCACAACGTAAGGGCTAATGCTAAAGGGTCCTTCACCAAAATTAAACCCAATGTTTGAATTATAGGAAGTTAATCCGATATCGAATTTGCGGTTTGAAAAATCATTAATTCTAACCGAATTTGAACTAATATTTAACTTGTTGTAATAAAAACCATAGTAAAATCCATTGTAAAGTATATCGCCTCCCGTTGATAATCCTATGCCTACCTTTGAAAGTTTCAAGTCGTAACCATTTAAGTCGTTATAACTTTTTGCAAACGTGTTAAAATCATTGTATTTTACGATGTTAATGGTAGGGCCAGTATAAAGACTAACTCCAACTTGTTGTGCTTTAATATTCATAGTAAAAGCAAAACAGATAATAAAAACTATTTTAATTTTTTTCATAATTATTTAATAGCTGAAAAATTAAAAAACAATGTTAAACCAACATTTGAAGGTTTAAATGAATAAAAACTTAAGGTAGCATCGTTGGCAAACTCTTCGGTTGCCATCGGGATAGAATAATAAAGTCGAACACCAAAAAACTGGGGCATATAGTCGACATAAAACATAAATCCACCAGTTATTGCTAGGGCTTTTGATAGCATAATTTTTGAACCATAAATAGTATTCTGACTCCATTTTTGACTATCGTATTCATCAACTTTGGCTCGTTTATTAAAAATTTTAAACCTTCCAATATCCACTCCAGCTCCGAAAGCAAATTTTTTGTATCGAATAGCATTGCCCCAAAACCAAGTGTTGTAACGGGTTTTAAATCCCATTTTCCACTCTTCGTTTGTGTTTGGTTCGGTAAACGTTGATTCATTAACCGAATGGCGAAACAGCCACTCTAAATCGGTTTGCCAAAATCCTCGCACAATTCGAACTCCAAAGGCTGGTCCAGATAAAAATCCTTTGTAATTAAAATTAGCTCCATATCGCTGATCATACAAATACATGGTTGATTTTAAATTACCTAAACCTGGTGAATATTTTGCCATGCCATACCCAGCATAAAAACCAAACCCCTCCTCTCCTTTTTGAGAATAGGAATTTACGGTAATAATTAGAGCAAATAAAAAGAGTAATAAAGGTTTTCGCATAAATTTAGTTTTAATTTGCCTATAAATTTTACAACAAAATTACATTTTTTTAATGAAATGCTAAATAATATTTAATATTTTTAAATTATTGTTTTAAATTATCCAGATAAAAAAGCCAAAAGAAAACTTTGTGAAACTTGTTGGATTTGATTTTGGTGGCGGAAATTAAAAAACTCAGAGAAACTTGCGTTATTTACTTCTATGTGCCTATGTGTTTATAAAAAGCAAATTACCACATAGATACATAGATTTACATAGACTCAATAGTGCTTATTACAGTAATTCCTATGTGCCTATGTGTTTATAAAAGAAGAATTCCTACGTGCCTATGTGTTTTTAAAAAGCAAATTACCACATAGAAACATAGATTT
>CAZFPO010000208.1:0-1796 GCA_964521105.1 uncultured Lentimicrobiaceae bacterium
TAACCGCCGTTTCAGTGGCATTACTAACCATTTATGATATGTGTAAAGCGATTGACAAAAGCATGGTAATTAAAAATATTACTTTAATCGAAAAAACAAAAACCGACATGTCGAGTTTTTAAGAAAACGCCAACTTCATCCCCGCCTGCCACTATTGTATACTTAATCTTTTAACGAGGGCGGGCAGGGTTACTCTTGCAACAAATTTAGTTCATTTACGAAAGTAAACTCCATAAATTTATTGCTTCGAAAGCCTCGAATTTTACGTTTTCTTTTCAAACTCGAACAGCTTTTGCTGGATTATCATAGAAAAATATCCACAGTAAAAAACGATAAGGAGTAAAATGAATTAGAATTGAAATCAAAAATATTTACTTAATCTTGAAACCATTGAGAAAAAAAAACAACTAAATTTGTTTCATGAATGTGGGTTTAATTTTATAGCACAAAGTTCTTATTGAAATAAAAGCAACTGATGGAATAAATTATATTCTTATCACTTAAATAACAACCTATTTAAAATTTTCATGATATAAACATGGAATAAAAAAATTGGCTATGGCTCTATAAATCTTGTGTTTTTAATTCAAAAACTAAATAATTCTCAATAGAAAAATAATTAAACATGAAAATAAAAGTAATCTCAGTAAATATTTCCCTTGAAAAAGGAACCATTAAAAAACCTGTTACGTCCATTGAATTATGCGACATCGGTGTAAAAAACGATGCACACAGCGGACATTGGCATCGACAAGTTAGCTTGTTGGGTATTGAAAGTTTCCGAAAATTTGAAAAACAAGCCAATAGAGCCATCGCTTATGGCGAATTTGCCGAAAATATTACGACCGAAGGAATGCTTTTATATGAATGTACGCCCCTCGATCGCTTTGTGGGTAATGATGTTATTCTTGAAGTTACTCAAATCGGTAAAAAATGTCATGGCGATGCTTGTGCTATTTATCGCGAAGTTGGCAATTGCGTAATGCCAAAAGAAGGTATTTTTGCAAAAGTAATTTATAATGGAAATCTTAAAGAAGGTGATGAATTAGAATATGTGCCAAAAATTTTCAAAGTGGCGATAATTACATTGAGTGACCGTGCATCTGCCGAAATTTATCCCGACAAAAGTGGTCCGATGTTGAAAAGTATTCTTCAGGAACATTTTGACCAAAATCGAATGAAAAGTGAAATCCAAACCACTATCCTACCCGATTCGGAAAGCTTGTTGAAAGACACAATTAACGCACTCACCGAAGAAAATTACGATATAATTTTCACAACTGGAGGTACTGGAATTTCTTCCCGCGACATCACTCCTGATGTTATTAAACCAATGCTCAACAAAGAAATTCCTGGAATTATGGATTACATTCGAATGAAATATGGAGCCGAAAAACCAGCAGCTTTATTAAGCCGAAGCATCGCTGGAACAATTGGCAAAACATTGATTTTCGCACTTCCAGGCAGCGTAAAAGCTGTTCAGGAATACATGTCCGAAATCAATAAATCGCTAAATCATTTAATCTATTCTGTAAACGATTTGGATTTACACTAAAAAGTATTTGGAAGGAAACACAAAATTTTCATACTAGTTTTACCGTGTCTGTTTATAAAATCCGATAACAGCCTACGTGAGTCCTTTCGCCTTTTCATTTATTGCAATGGCTTTGCCGTTAGGAGACTATGATTGGAAAAAAAAAGGGTTAGATTTTTTCCGACACTAAGTCTCCAAGACACCAAGTAATCACAAAATTTTCTTGGTGCAACTTCGTGACTTAGTGCCTCAGTGGCAATTT
>CAZFPO010000209.1:0-1773 GCA_964521105.1 uncultured Lentimicrobiaceae bacterium
ATTTCAAAGAACGTTTTGTATCTTTGTACCCTGTAGCAACGCAGGACACACCACATAGTAACATAGATTTACATAGACACAATAGGCTTTTTCTGAAATTTCTATGTGCCTATGTGTTTGAAAAAAATTATAAATAAACTTCGTGAATCTTAGTGACTTAGAGCCTTTGTGGCAGTATAATTACACAGTGTTACACAGTTTGCTTCGCAAAGAGCACAGTGTTTCACAGTGTTAAACTATAAAACACCGTGAAACTCAGTGTGCACTCTGTGGTACATAGTGACACTCTTTCTTTAAATTATACAATATCTCACAGTAAGTCTCCATCGGAATCTATCGCAGAGAAATCTGATTTTTCTGTTTAAGTTTAAAAGCTAATGAGTTATATGAATTTTCTAAAATTAATAAACCATTTGGAAATTTTTATTTTAATTTTGTCAACAAAAACATGAAATCATTAGTAATTTACGATTCTACATTTGGAAATACAAAAATTATTGCTGAAACAATTTCTCAAAATCTAGGAAATGATTCTTTGGCACTATCCATTTCGGAAATTAAAGACATAACTTACCAAGATTTTGATTTAATAATAGTTGGAAGTCCAATTATTGGCTGGAGACCGACTGTAAAGATGCAGGAATTTTTAGGTACACTGAAACCCGATTCATTAAAAGGGATTTCGGCAACTTCGTTTGACACTCGGGTAAAATTGTTTATTCATGGAGATGCTGCCCAAAAAATAGCTACTAAATTGACCAATTTGGGTGCATCCATTATTACAAAACCACATCCATTTTATGTAAAAGGAAAAGATAATGACACTCATCTATTAGATGGAGAAATTGAAAATGCTAAGTTATGGGCAAGCGAAATAAAGGATTTAATTTCAAAAAAATAAAACATTAATTCATTTAAAAATGAAACGCAAACTATACTTCATACTTTTATTGATATTTATAATTTCATGCAAAAAGGATGAGCCTAGTTATACCTATAAAAATTCAGAAATAATTACAAAATACTCCATTACGCTTTCCAATAATGAAATTACTTCTTATAAAAAATACTTGAATGACAATCTGACCGAGAATGTTACCTTTTCAAATCCGGATTCCGTAATGGAAGTAACTACTATAAATATTCCCGACCATTATACCAAAATCGAAAAATACATACTTAATGCAAATGGTTTAGCCGATTCGTGCATCATATCAAATTATCGCTTAACCGATACAACTATTACTGTTGACTACTACCAGTATGAAGGTGATTATTTGATAAAACATCAAATAAATACCGGAGAATATTATTATACATACTTAATTAACAATCAAAATATTACATCAGCTTCCATAAACGGACCTAGTTTTCAATGTTCGGATAACTACACAATGAATAACAATTTTAACAAAATTGACCTTTTAAAACTTCGAAATGGGAAAACTGGAAAATGGAGTAAAAATCTTATTCAACAAGTAGCATGGTTTTCGGGTTGCCCATCGGGACCATCCATGAGCGTTGCCCATAGCGATTATTATTACACCATTGGCAATAATAATTACGTTACAAACATGACTGAAATATTTACACCAAGCTATCACATGGAGGCAAATCAAAGGGTAATAAGAACAGCAAAACTCACCTTTTTTGAATACACATTTAGGTAAAATACTTTATAATTTCGTATCTAAGAAGCTTTTGGACTCTAAAGTGCAGTAGGCACGATATTATGGTACAAAAAAACTAACCCAATATTACACTAAGTGCCGT
>CAZFPO010000210.1:0-1723 GCA_964521105.1 uncultured Lentimicrobiaceae bacterium
CCTTAAATCCGCAAAGATTTTTTTCTCATTGATTTTCTTGCTTGATTTTGTGTTATTGGTTATTTATCTGACCATTTTTTGAAAAATTTTCAATTATTCTAACTTAATTTAAGGTTATTAGCTTCTGGTTTTTGTTAATCAAGAATTATTTTACAACTATTTTATCTCGTCTGTATCTTTTTCCAGAAGTAAAAAATCGTAATTTCTCAAAACACTGATATACAGATAGGTATAAATATGATTTAGACTGATTAGCACATAATTAGCCCATAGTCAGTGGTTTTGACTTTATTTTTTATCTGTTTTTTTCAGTTTAGCAACTCATACGGCTGGTCGGTGAATAATTTTAGCACCCATTGTCTTCCAGTATAAATCCATTTCCCAGACACGTTTATAAATCTGAAAATTAGTCGTTTAAGTCTTGATGTAGATTCAATATTCTCAAAAACTAGAGCAACTTTTTCGATAAAATAGTGGTAAAAGTTTTTCGCCATTGCCATTATTATCATGTAAGATGTGTTTTCGTTCATAAATGAGCATGGAAGATGATTCCAGCCAAAATCATTATTCATTACGTCAAAAACTTTTTCGCTTGCTCCTCGCTGATTGTAATATCCAATAACTTCTATTTCAGTGCTTTGCCAATCATTAGTTAAAATGGTACGATACATAAAAGTGTCTCCTGTAAATAAATCAATCTGCGCAGAAGCCCCCTTTTCTCGCATTACAACCAAGCGATAGTTTTTTTCCTTAAAAAATTGTTCAAATGGAATGGATGCGACCTCGTATTTTTGATAATTTATTTCCACTTCAGTCCATTTATCTATGGCGAGGATTTGTCGATATATTTCAGTGCTTTTATTTGCCCTAATGTAAAACAACTTGCTGTTATTTGCCACAACTTCAATAGTCTCTTTCGAATAAGAGCCAGCATCCATTCGTGAACGGTTTATGTATATGTTGTTATCGTTCAAAATATTATAAGCTCTGGAAAGAGTTGATGCTTGCTCGAATTTAACATTTGCATTGCCATCACGATTTTCAATGTATACAATTTTATTTCCAATGGTAGCAACTCCAGGAAAATATCCATTGATCATTTTGTATGTTTTTTTCGTGTCGTATTTCTCTGTAGGTATTATTTGGTTATCATAATCAAAATCGTAAAATAAACCTTTTTCAAGTTGATTGGTTAAAAGCAATGTCTTGATGTTTAAATCGTTGAGATTTTTATTGATGTTAAAATCATATTTGTTATTACTAACAGACTCATATGATGTATTTTCGGTGGAAAGCTCCTTAATCCCTCGTAAAAGAGTATCCGCACTTGGCACAAAATTGCCAGGAATTGACTTTAGGTCTTTGCTTAGATGGGATTGAATATCCTCAGCACAGTCTCCTCCACAGAAAAAGACATTCATCAAATTTTGAATAATATCGCTGTATGAAAACCCATTTGGCTTACATCTCATACCTAGCTGCTTATCAAGCAATTGAGTGAACCCGCATTTGCTATATTCTTCATTGATAAAATTAATTCCAGAAAATGGGCTTACTTGCGTTGATATTTTTTGTAATTTCATCTCGAAAATTTTTTAATCCTACTTTATTTTGTTTCGTAGCACTAAATTAGGTGAAATTTTCAAGCGGAAAAACATTGTGTAAAATACTTATACACAATGTTTTAACCGCTTTTGTTAATAACTTTTATGCGGATTTAAGG
>CAZFPO010000211.1:0-1700 GCA_964521105.1 uncultured Lentimicrobiaceae bacterium
AAATCAGCATTTCGAATACGTATTGGAAAATATAGAATAGGAATTTATATTGTAAATGGTGTGGTTGAATTCACTCGAATTTTACATAGAGACAAAATTTATAAATATTTCCCTGATTGATTTAATTTTAGAGAAGTAACTACTTGTTTTTAAGGCAGCATTAGAATTTGTTGTTTCTTCAATTTTGTGATTAAAATTATTTTTTTATTATTATTGTTAGTTTCCAAAATTGAAGATTATGACATACAAACAGGCATAATTCTATACAATATTTACTACTTCACAACAAACTTAGCCTTAATTACCTCATTTGTAGTATAAATCGAAATAAAGTACAAGCCCGATTTGAAATCTTTGATGTTAATTTTGGTTGAAAAATCGCTTGAATTTAAATCCATCTCTTTTACTTTTCGGCCAAAGTTATCGCTGATAACCAGATGTTTTGCTGAAATATTTTTATTCCATGTAACATTTACAAACGAAGTTGCTGGATTTGGAGAAACTTCAATTCCGTTCATGGATGAATTTTCAACTCCAACACCCGAAAGTTTGATTGCATTTACTTTGATATCATCTAAATAAAAACCATCAAAGTTATTTGATTGGTCGGATTTAAAAGTAAATTTAAATAACACATTATTGCCACATAAAAAATCTAAATTAATGTCTTCATAAATCCATTCAGGCTGAGTTCCATCATACACCGGATATCCCTCTTGCTGGTCATCGGTGCCAACGGTAGTATATTTTCCACACAGAGCATTCCATGATGTACCGTTATCGATAGAATAAAAAACTTGCAAATAATCGTTCCCTTTTTCGATGTCCCATTTAGCTCTAAAGTTAAGGGAAGCATGACTGTAAAGTAACAAATTAACGTGGCTATTCAAAGTTAATGTGCTAGTATTCAATAATGAATAATTACCATTTGCCGATTCAGTAAAACAGCTTCCACCCGAAAATGAGGTTTCGGTGGTTACTTCCCAACCCGAGGCATCCCATCGACTTATTGTTGAAGCATCATCTGAAAATAAGCAAATAGTATCACCCAATATTTTCTGTATGGTATCACGATACACAAATTTTCCATTATCTATCGAAATTACAAAATTCAATTCGGTACCAAAAGGCATTACAACGCCCATAGGCATAAAATTAAAAGCCGAATCGACATGGTTAAAAAGCGTCATATTAGTGTACGTATGAGAATTGGGAGACAATATTTGAAGTCCGTCTAATGATTGAACACTAACTGTAAAAGTAGACGGTGTATCAAGTCCAACGCATAAAAGTCGATAATTGAGTTTTGGCAAAGCAGGCGACAAAAAACGTCCACCTTTATCACTTAACCATGCATAATCGAGCATTAACCTCAATGTATTTAGGTTCATGGTTAACGATTGTTTCGAAAGAGGTTCAATTCGATTCGAAGCGGGCCAAAAACCTTCAGCCATCGGACCAATTTCGGCGGTAATGGAAATGATTTTTTTACGCGAAGTTTCATCGCCATAAGCCCAATCATCTGCATCGCCATTACTTTGATAACCGTATGTTTCGGCAACAGTCCCATAACGATAATCGCTTTCGGAAGTAATTATTTTAGCAAAATTGACATAAGTTGCCGAATCGGCAGTATAAATATTTTTATAATTCCAAGGATATATAAACAAGTTTCCATAAGCATGCCAGTTAATGGCAAT
>CAZFPO010000212.1:0-1500 GCA_964521105.1 uncultured Lentimicrobiaceae bacterium
TTTTTAGTTCCTTTTAAAACACATAGACACATAGTAATTTTTTGGGAAAAAGCCCATTGTGTCTATGTAAATCTATGTTTCTATGTGGTAAATCTTCTTTTTTTTAGGAATATAAAGTAATGCTAATATTAATTTAATGTTTATTCCTTAATAAATTTGAAATTTTCAATCCCTGATGTTTTTTGAATTTTAAGAATATAAACACCTTTTGTTAAATTCTCAACTTTGATTTCGGCGACTGAATTTGAAAAATTGACATCACACGAAATTATTCTTCCATCTAATGACACAACTCTTAGCTGAGAAGCTTGGTTAAGTTCGTTTGATTTTATAAATAATTTTGTACTTGCTGGATTTGGTGAAATGCTTGTTTTTGAAGTCGAATTTTCTTCAATTCCTACGGTACAAGATGCGAGTTGAACATCGATACGTACCGATTGCTTATCGGCAATGGTTTGATTGGTAATACGCTTAGGACAATATCCATCGGCTTCAAAAACCAAGGTATATGTTCCTGCTTTTATCATTCGGTGGTAATTTCCAATTGGCAATGAGCTGTAAACAAATGAATTATCCATGTCGTGGTTTTCGATACTGACTTTTGCTTTAATTGGATTTCCTGTGATTGAATCGGTAATTACTCCGCGAAACCCGTATAAAACTTCATTCCAATAATTAACCAACGAAGGAAAGTTTGCCGTCCAATAGTATGGCATTTGAGATGCACTTGGTTTTTTTGTATTTGAAATTTCCAACGTTACTTCTCTGCAATTATGATAATAATTCATATAATCCTGACGACCGCCAAATACTTGATACCAGCCAGCTCCGTTGGTAACACCTGGGTATACGCCATCGCCAGTTCCGGTAAAATATCCATCATAATTTGCATTTTTTTTGGCGGTATCGGCATATTCTTGTGAAACCATAAACCACCAATCATCATCGGCTGTTAAATCGTATTTGCAATCCCAAGGAAAATTTGCAAGTTCTATCCCGCCATGGAAATTAGCACTCATAACGAAATCATATTTCGAAGCATAAGCCATAAATGCTTCGGTTTCGGCTTGCCAGTTATTGTTGTCGGGGTGGTCGCCTTGAACGAAGTCCTTATAATTTCGGTTTAAATCTACAAAACTGCCGTTGTATCTTATTGCCAAAGCTACTGTGCTGTTTCCTCCACGAAAAGTGCCATCGGGATTTGCCAAAGGATTGATATGAATAACCGTATTGTTAATCAAATTTGTTGTCCTTTCATCAATACCATAATTATTTAAAATATAATCGGCAAAACGGAGTAAAAGGACATAACCAGTAAGTTCATCACCATGTATGGATGAGGAGTAAATAAATCGTGGTTCGTCTTCGGCAACATTTACGTTGTCGCTAATGATAAGAGAGATAAGCTTTCGTCCACTCGACAAGATTCCAATGGTGTCAATCTTCAGGGCAAACGCATTAAATTTTTTAGCAGTTATTTAACATAAAACATTGATATTC